>JBFYUA010000118.1:0-31250 GCA_041300305.1 Dehalococcoidia bacterium
CCTCGATAGTCCGCCGGGGGAGCGTTTCAATAGCTGTCTCAACGGCCGGTAAAAGCCCCGCCCTGGCACGTAAGATCCGCATTATGCTGGAAGGCAAACTGGAGAATGAGTACGCAGAACTGGCCCTGCTTATTGAGGGGGTGCGACGGGAAGCTAAGAGACTTAAGCTGAAAATCAGCAGTAAACGCTGGCAGGAGGCTATTGATTTAGATTATATGCTGCGCCTGATCAAACAGGGAAACGGTGAGAAGGCCCGTGACGCACTATTGGAAAGGTTGAGTAAATAGATGTATTTTACCCTGACCGGGATAAACCACCATACAGCGCCGATCGAAATGCGTGAAAAGGCGGCTGTCAACGCCGACGCGCTGCAAGGGGCCCTGCTGAAACTGCGCCAGTATGCGCAGCACGCCATTATTCTTTCCACATGCAACCGCAGCGAAGTTTACGCCTCCGGCATTCACGGTGAGGATACTGCCTCCTCGTGCGCCCTTTACATGCGGGATACTTTGAACATGCCGGATGGCAGCTCCGCCCCTTATATTTACGCAACCAGCGGCATAGAGCTTTTCAGGCATCTCTGCAGTGTAGCCTGCGGGCTTGATTCAATGGTTATCGGAGAATATGAAGTGCTCGGCCAGGTCAGACAGGCGCTGGCAGCCGCAGAGAAAGCAGGCATGGTCGACTTGCCACTGCGCCACCTCTTTCAGAGCGCCATCCGCACCGGCCGGCGCGCCCGCGAAGAAACGGGCATCAGCAAGAATGCCCTGTCCCTCAGTTCCATCGCCGTGAACAAGGCCCTTGATATCATACCTGATATCAAGCAGGCAAAAATTATAGTTATAGGGGCGGGCGAAGCCGGCAGGCTGGCCCTCAGGATTGCCCGCAGCCGGGATATCTCCAGTATAGTAGTTGTGAGCCGCACGGAGCAGCGCGCTATCGTTTTAGCCGGGCAATACGGGGCCCGGCCGGTCAGCCCTGCTTTGCTTATAGATGAGCTGCGCGATGCTGATATCGTCATCACCTGCGCGGCTTCCCCTCATCCGGTTTTGCGCTGCAAGCAGGTCGGCGAAGCCATAAGCCGGCGCCCCGGCCTGCCGCTGGTGATACTTGATATCGCTATGCCCAGGAACGTCGAACCCTCCGTCCGGGACATACCCGGCGTACATCTTTTTAATATCGACGACCTTAATGATATCGCCGGCGAACACCGTTTGGAACGTGAAACTGAAGTCAAGGCGGTCGAGAGGATTATAGGGGAGGAGGTTGCACTGCTGACGAAATGGTGGCAGTCTTATAATGCCAGGCCTGTCATCAAGTCACTGATGAAAAAGGCCGAGCGGATACGGTCTGAACAATACGGCAGGTCGCTAAAAAAGCTGCCTGCGCTCACCGTTGAAGAAAGGCAGGCTATAGATTTACTGACCAGGTCCATAGTGGACAAGATACTCAGGGCGCCGATAATGTTCCTCAAGTCAGGCGATGGCACAGACGGCTCAGAGGCTATCAGCCGCCTGTTCGGCCTTAACGATGAAAGCGAATCATGAAAGATAGAATCATAATCGGGACAAGGGGCAGCAGGCTGGCTATGATACAGGCCAATATAGTTGCCTCTGAATTGCAGCGCGCCCACCCCGCTACGCAAATAGAGGTATGCAAAATAGTAACGGAGGGCGACCGCAACCGCAATATGAGCATAGACGAAGCCGGCGACACCGGCATTTTCGTCAAGGCGCTGGAAGAAGCCCTGGCAGACGGGCGCATTGACATAGCCGTGCACAGCCTCAAGGACCTGCCGACAGAATTACCCGGCGACATGGTTTTGGCCGCTGTGACGGAAAGGCTGGACCCGCGCGACGCACTGATCGCCTCTGCCCGGCTTGGCGAACTCCCGCCGGGCGCCCTGATAGGCACCGGCAGCCTGCGCCGCACCGCCCAGATTAAAAACGCGCGCAGCGATCTGCAGACCATCAGCATACGTGGCAACGTGGACAGCCGCCTGCGCAAAGTTAACTCGGGCGAACTGCAGGGGGTCATCGTTGCCGCCGCTGCCATGCTAAGGCTCGGCTGGGATGATAGAATAACGGAGTACCTTCCGCTTGAGTCCTTCCTGCCGGCAGTGGGGCAGGGCGCCCTGGCTGTTGAAGCCAGGAAGGGTGACCGGGTAATGGAAGGATATTCAACCGTTTTGAATCATGCGCCGACCCGGCAGGCAGTGAATGCGGAACGCGCTTTCCTGCATGCCGTAGAAGGAGGCTGCCGCGCCCCGGTGGCGGCCCTGGCCACGGTGGATGGCCGGATACTGAAGATAACCGCCATGGTGGCGGACAGGGCAGGGATAAAGATAATAAAAAGGTCACTGGAAGGGGATGCCCGGCAAGCTGAGAGCCGGGGAGTAGAATTGGCGCAAATGATGCTGGACTCAGGCGCAGCCGACCTGATTGGTGAGTTAAGATGCCGCTGACAACTGGAAAGGTCTACCTGATCGGGGCGGGCCCGGGTGACCCCGGGCTGATCACACTGAAAGCTGTCAGCTGCCTGGCAAAGGCCGATGTGGTGCTTTACGACCACCTGGTCAGCAGCCTCATACTTGATTATGCGCCGGCCCGGGCGGAAAAGATCTACGCCGGCAAGACGGGAGGCGTTCATTTTATTGAACAGGATGAGATAAACGGCCTCCTGGTCGCAAAGGCCAGGCAGGGCAAAACCGTCGCCCGTCTCAAGGGCGGGGACCCCTTCGTGCTCGGCCGCGGCGGCGAAGAAGCTGAAGCACTGCGCAAAAACAATATCCTTTTTGAGATCGTGCCGGGCGTGACGTCTGCCGTGAGCGTGCCGGCCTATGCCGGCATACCGGTTACCCACCGCGGCCTGGCGTCTTCGCTGGCTATCATAACCGGTCATGAAGACCCGGCCAAGAAAAATTCCAGCATCAACTGGGGGAAGCTGGCCACAGCTACCGATACGCTGGTCATTCTGATGGGAATGCAGAAGCTCCCGCAGATAGCCGCCCGGCTGATCAAACACGGCAGAAAAGCCTCAACCCCGGTGGCGGTAATAAGGGACGGCACGCTTCCGTCGCAGCTTACGTTGACGGGTACATTGAAAAATATCGCCGGTAAGGTCAGTAAAGCGGGACTCGAAGCGCCGGCAGTCATAGTTGTCGGAGACGTTGTCAGGCTGCGTGAAAGCCTGCGCTGGTTCGATTCCCTGCCTCTTTTCGGCAAGCGTATCCTGGTCACGCGCGCCGCTGGCCAGGCCGGCAGCTTTGAAAAGCTGCTCACCGAACACGGCGCCCTGCCGGTACGTTTTTCAAGCATCGCAATCAGGCCCCTCGGCGCTAATAAAAAACTGGATAATGCCCTCTCCCATTTAGATAAATACGATTGGATCGCCTTTACCAGCGTTAACGGCGTGGAAGTATTTTTCAATCGCCTGCGTGATTCAGGACTGGATTCCCGCTGCCTGTCCGGGCTGAAAATCGGCGCAATCGGGCCAATGACCGCACAGGCGCTGCAAAAAATGGGCATTACAGCGGATTATATGCCCTCCGAATTCACCGGGCGTGGTTTCGTGGCAGGACTAAAAAAGCGGCAGGCCGGCGGTCAGAGGTTCCTGCTGCCGCGCGCCGACATAGCGGACGATGAAATAATACAGGGGCTGAAAAAGCTGGGCGCCGGGGTGGACGAAATAGCCGTCTACAGCACCATCCGTCCGGGCAGCAATAATACACGGCTGAGAGAACTGCTGTTCCGTGACAATATCGACATTGTGACCTTTACCAGTTCTTCTACTGTTACAAACCTGCTTCACGGCCTCAGTCAAGCGGAGATAGCACAGATACGTCCTGTAATTGCCTGCATAGGCCCCAAGACCGCCCGCACCGCTGCTGAAGCGGGCCTCAAAGTAGCAATTATTGCCAGGGAGCAGACGATGCCGGGTTTGCTGGCAACGATGGAAGATTATTTCATGAAGGAGGCTTAAATGCCGGATTTTCCAGAGTTACGCTTGCGCCGCCTGAGAAACAACGAAGCGATCAGGTCGCTGGTCAGGGAAACCGCAGTAGACAGCGGCGATTTCGTTTACCCGCTTTTCATCGTGGAAGGCAAAGGCGTCAAAAAAGACATTGAAACCATGCCGGGCATTTGTCATTTCTCTGCCGATAAGCTGGGAGGGGAGATAGATGACCTTGTCCGCCTCAAAATACCCGCGGTCCTGCTCTTCGGCGTTGTCAGCAGCAAGGACGAACTCGGGTCGGGCGGGTATCGTCCCGGCGGAGTAGTACAGCAGGCCATCCGCGCCATCAAGAAAGCTGCGCCCGGCATGCTGGTTATTACCGATATATGCCTGTGCGAATATACCAGCCACGGCCACTGCGGCGTCATCGAAAACGGTGACGTGGATAACGATAAAACCCTGCCGCTGCTGGCACAAATGGCGCTCTCGCACGCTGAAGCGGGTGCAGACATACTGGCGCCGTCCGACATGATGGACGGCCGTGTTAAAGCCATACGGCAGGCGCTGGACGGCAACGGGTTCAACTCCATTCCCATCCTGTCCTATGCGGCAAAATATGCCTCGGCCTTTTACGGCCCTTTCAGGGAGGCCGCCGGGTCGGCGCCGCAGTTCGGCAACCGCAAATCCTACCAGATGGACCCGCCCAATGTGCGCGAGGCCCTCAGGGAGATAGACCAGGATATCAAGGAGGGCGCCGATATCGTAATGGTCAAGCCGGCGCTGGCTTACCTCGACGTCATCCGGCGGGTGCGCGAGACCTTCAACCACCCGCTGGCGGCCTATAATGTCAGTGGAGAGTTCGCCATGGTCAAAGCAGCCGCTGCACGCGGCTGGGTAGACGAAAAACGCATTGTGCCCGAGATATTAACCTCGATCAAAAGGGCGGGGGCTGATATTATCATCACCTATCACGCCAAAGAAGCCGCGGCCTGGCTTGCGGAACAGGTGTAAAGCCCCATGAAGAAAACTCAGATATCCCGGCGCCTGTTTAAAGAAGCCCAACTGCTGCTGCCTGGCGGCGTGGACAGCCCGGTACGGGCCTTCAGGGCGGTCGGCGGCACACCACGCTTCATAACCAGGGGCAAGGGATCGAAGATTTATGACGCCGACGGAAACCGCTATATCGATTATCTTGGCTCCTGGGGGCCACTCATACTCGGACACGCCGACAAACGTGTGACTTCCGCCTTAAAACGGGTGATTGTAAATGGGACCAGCTTCGGGGCGGCCACCGAGTTGGAGACCCGCCTAGCGGACATGATTAACCTGGCCATGCCGTCCATTGAGATGCTGCGCTTCGTCAACTCCGGCACAGAGGCCGCCATGAGCGCTATACGCCTGGCCCGCGCTTTCACGGGCAGGGAGCGCATTATCAAATTTGACGGTTGCTATCACGGGCATTCGGACAGCCTGCTGGTCAGCGGAGGTTCAGGCATGGCCACGCTGGGCATTCCCGATTCGCCGGGGGTCCTGAGGCAGGCGGCACGCTGTACACTGGTAGCAGCTTATAACGACACACTGTCGGTACAGCGCCTCTTCGATAAATACCCCGGTGAAATCGCCGCCATCATCGTCGAACCGGTAGCTGCCAACATGGGACTGGTGCACCCCGCCAGGGGTTTCCTCGGCGCCCTGCGCAAACTCAGCAAAAAGCACGGGGCGCTGCTTATCTTCGACGAGGTAATCACGGGTTTCCGTGTCGCTTACGGGGGTGCACAGGGCCTTTTCGGCATCAGGCCCGACCTCACCTGCCTGGGCAAAATCATAGGAGGCGGACTGCCGGTAGGCGCTTACGGTGGGAGGAGTGACATCATGAAGATGGTCGCTCCCGAGGGCAGGGTATACCAGGCCGGCACCTTGTCCGGCAACCCGCTGGCCATGACGGCCGGCATCGAAACACTGCGCATACTTCAGGACCCGCAGGTCTATCTCCAGCTGGAAGAAAGGACTGCAGCCCTGCAGGACGGGATAGCCGCAGCGGCCTGCCGGGCCTGCGTACCGCTCAGCATACCGCGCGCAGGCTCGCTGCTGACGGTGTTTTTCACCGGGTGCGAAATAGTGGACTATGCTTCAGCGCAGCACTGCGATACCGCCCTTTTCGCGCGTTTCTTCAACTCGTTACTTAATAACGGCATCTACTGGCCCCCCTCGCAATTCGAAGTTGCCTTTGTCTCACTTTCCCACAGCCGGCAGGACATAGAAACTACGATTCTGGCAGCCGGCAAAGCATTCAAGAACCTGTAAAATGACGTTTTAAGGCCGGGCACTTACTTGATAGCGATAGCCTCGACCTTGAGTTGGAAATTGCCCGGTACCTCTTTAACCGCCACGCAGGTCCTGGCCGGGGGGTCAACGGGGAAATACCTGGCATAAACCGCGTTCAGCCTCTGGAAATCCGCCATGTCCTTCATGAAGATTGTCACCTTGACCACCTTGGACAGGCTGCTTCCCACCGATTCCAGCAGCCTCTTCATATTCTCCAGAATGATCTCCGTGGCCTTCTCGATGTCATCCATGATGATCAGCCCTTTCTCAATATCCATAGGGTCCATGCCGGTGATAAAGAGAAAGCCGCCCGCCTCCACCATATGAGAATAAGCCCCGCCTTTAAAGAGGAAACCAACATCAATTGCTTTCTTTTCCATTTATTGCACCTCCGGGGTATTCAGTATACAAATATTACATGATATGTTACCATCATGCCATGCCCGGGTATAACCAGACAGAAGAGAAAATCATCACTAACGCACTGCAACTCTTCCTGGCCCAGGGGATCAAGAAGACCACGATAGAAGACATCTCGCTGAAATGCGGACTGACGCGGGCCACTGTTTACCGTTACTTCAAAGACAAGAAATACCTGGTCAGGGCCAGTTTCCTTAACATGGTGGCTGTGCTCAGCGAAGCCATCGCCTACCTCGACAAGCACCGTGAACTGGGGACCGAGAAATCTGCCGAACGTATTAAAGAAGTGGTCAACACACTGCCCCACGGGGACATGCCTGCGCGCATCACTGAACTGAAACAGCTTTACCCCGACATCTTCGCCGAATACCAGATAGCCCGCTTCGCCTCCATCCGCGATATCTACCGGCGGGTATTCAACAAGGCAAAAAAAGACGGCCTGATACTGCCATCGGAGGCCGACTGGAACCTGGTACAGGCTATCCTGACAGAGGCCACGCTCTACGTGGCGGAAAGCCCGCTGGTGATATCGCACGGGGCCTCAATCGGGAAGATATACTCCACCGTGCTCGATATCATGCTCTACGGCATTGTAGGCAGGCGCAAGAAATAAGCGGCTACGTTCGGCTGCCCGGCTAATTCCCGCCGCTTCTTCGTCCGTACACCCTGGGCCTTCTTTCCATTCGGCGCGGTCCCGAAGCAGCCGTTTCAGGAGCAGGCGCGTCATAGTTAAAACCTTTCAGCATGCAGCGCTCTATGCGTGTTTTAAGAACGGTCTCGATGTCCTTGACCACGGCAGCGTCTGCAGATGTAACGAAAGTCAACGCGTCACCCTTCTGGTCCACACGTCCCGTGCGGCCTATGCGGTGGGTATAGGCATCGGTGTTCTCCGGCATATCGAAATTAATCACATGTGAGATGCTAAGCACATCTATACCGCGGGCGGCTATGTCCGTGGCAACCAGTATTTTGACCGACCCGTCGCGGAAGTCGTCCAGGGTGGCCTGGCGCCTGTTCTGGGCCAGGTCGCCGTGCAGGGCCGCGGCCCTGAAACCACTTCTTTTCAGCTGCAACGCCACCCGGTCCGCCCTGTGCTTGGTACGTGTAAATACCAACACTGAGTCCGTATCGTAGCTGCGTAATACCGCGGTCAGCAGGCTGGTTTTGAGGTGCTGCTTGACCGGGAAAAGGGCGTGCGACACGGTGTCGGCCGGCGCAGAATGCCCTATCTGGATGGTAACAGGATTGCGCAGGGTTTCATTCACCAGCCTGCGGATATCAGCCGGCATGGTGGCCGAAAAAAGCAGTGTCTGGCGAGGCTTGATCAGGCATCTCAATATATTTTTGATATCGGGCAGAAAGCCCATATCGAACATGCGATCTGCTTCATCTATGACCAGTATCTCAAGGTCGGACAAATCTATCGTGCTTTTCCACAGGTGGTCGAGCAGGCGTCCCGGGCAGGCCACCACCACCTCTACCCCGCTGCGCAGCCTGCGGATCTGTTGGTCCATGCTGACCCCGCCGTAGACAGATATGCTTTTCAAGCCTGTTGCCTGGCCCAGGGAGTCGATGGCCTCGCAGGTTTGCTCGGCCAGTTCACGCGTAGGCGATATGATGGCAGCCCCGATGCGTCCGCGCGGCAATTTCAATAAGTGATGCAGGACAGGCAAAACGAACGCTGCAGTTTTTCCCGTGCCGGTTTGCGCAAGGCCGATGATATCACGCCCCTGCATAATAGGCGGGATAGTCTCCTGTTGTATCGGTGTCGGTACGGCATAGCCGAGAGCCTTAACTCCCGTCATGATGCTCGGATGGAGATTAAATTTTTCAAAACTCAATGGATGACCTCATAAATAAGTATATTTAGCCGGGGTTCGGGCCATCCAAGGCTTGAGATAAATCTAGAGTGATTATAAGAAGCTTTCAATAACCTAAACTTGAACTATTAAGTAGATTATACACAATTATTGACAAACATGGCAATTAAGGCTAAATTGAAATTATTCCAGCGTGGTTGGAGTTATATTGTCTCAGCCAGGCTGATGAGCGCACCGGAGGTCATTATGTCGAAGGCAAACACCAATACAAAGCAGCAGTTGACGGAGGAATTAGAACAACTGCGGGAGCAGGTCCGGCAGTTCAAGAAACTGGAACAGGAGTTTAAAAACATCGAGCAGGTATTGAGGTGCGCGGAGGAGCAGTGGCGGCGCCTTTTTGAGGATGCCCGTCACGGGATACTGGTAATGGACGCAGATACAGAACTGGTCCGGGACGTCAACCCGCATTTTTTGGCTATGCTGGGTTATTCCAAAAACGAGGTGATTGAAAAGAACCTCTTTGACCTTGACTGCTTCATCGACGTAGAAAAAAACAAGGCCGCTTTCCGGGAATTGAAGACGAAGGGCCACTGTCATCTTAATAATGTGCCTCTGGAAACCAGGGGCGGCCTGCGCCTCGATATAGAGATAGATTCCAAAGTGTGCACCGTCAATGATAACAAGATCATACACTGCAATTTCCGTGATAATACCGAGCGCAACCGCACTGAGAGGGAGATACGTTTAATCGCTACCCACGATACTCTGACCGGACTGCCCAACCGGATATTGTTCCTTGACCGCGCGCACATAGCGTTACTGCACGCGCAGCGCAGAAAAAAGATGGTGGCCGTGATTTCACTGGACCTGGATAAATTCAGCGCCGTTAACGAGACGCTGGGCAACGATATGGGAGATAAATTATTGAAGGCCGCGGCGGAAAGGTTCACCGGCCTGCTGCGTAAGAGCGATACCGTTGCCAGGGTCGGAGGGGACGAATTCGCCATAGTACTGCCCGAACTGGAGCATACCGGCCATGCGACCGGGATCGCCGATAAACTCATCGGCGCCTTCAGGCAGCAGTTCATGGTCAACGGCCGCAGGGTGATAATTACCATCAGCGCAGGTATGGCAATCTACCCCGGTGACGGTAAAGACATCGAAACATTACTCCAGTGCGCCGATAAGCTGATGTACAATGTCCGCTCTCACGGCAGCAATACTTACCAGGTGTCACAAAAAACACCGGCCTGAACGGCAATCACAAATAACTGCCCTGCAACGTCGTAATTATGCCGGATGAAAGAACAGGGGCGCTGAAACCGCTTAAATGGTATAAAAGCCTGGCCACCAGGGAGGGGCGGATTGAAGCCGGGGCTTTTCTGGTGGAGGGTGGCCGCGCCATCAGCCAGGTAGCCGGCAATCACCCTGGTGAAGTAAGTGAGATACTATTTACCACCGAACTGCCGCCCGGGTACAACAGCTTCGCCAACCGCAGGGTGACAGATAGCCAGCTACGATCCATTTGTTGCTCTCAGACACCCCAGGGGACCGCTGCTGTGGTACGTATGCCCGGCGATATCTACTCTGACATCCTGCCGGAAAAGACCGGAAATAGAATCCTGCTGCTCGAAGATATCCAGGACCCGGGCAATGCAGGCACGCTCATACGCACGGCCGCAGCCTTCGGTTACTCGGGTGTGATTCTGACTGAGAAAAGCGCCGACCCTTTCTCTCCCAAATGCGTCCAGTCAACTGCCGGCGCTATACTATCGTTATGGATAAGAAGAACACCTGCTTATCTCGAACTTATAAAAGCACTTAAACGCGATAGCTATCAGCTTGTAGCAGCAGACCTTGAGGGAGACGAAAGTCCATCCCTATTGCACGCAAAGACAAAACTGCTACTAGCACTCGGCAACGAAGCATCCGGCCTCTCGGCAGCGGTGCTCCAGGCGGCGGACAACAGGATAAGAATACCCATAGGCCGCGAAAGGGCCGAGTCGCTGAATGTCGCCGCCTGCGGCGCCATCTGCATGTATCTCAGCCGGACCTGATGGCAGATTATTATTCTAATACCATCTATAATACTGCGCGATAGCAATAATACCCTGTATTATGAAGGCAATGCCCACGATTACATTAAGCGTGGCGGGATTGATCAGTATCATAATGCCGAAGATAAAGAATAAAATACCCGTTATCAGCGGCACCATGGCAAATCCCGTAGTGAAAATATAGGTCAACCCGATGATGATGAGGTAAATGGCCACGAGATAATTGAGTATCCTCGGTATTATCATGACCACGATGCCGAAGATGAGCGAGATGATCCCTATCAACAGACTGCCCGACATTATACCGCCGATGCCTGCCAGGATAAGGGCGATACCGACCAGGTAGTTCAGTATGCGGGGAAACGCCAGAATAAGGATGCCGAAGAGCAGGGCGATGATACCGCCGATCAGGCCTGCCACCGGGAAAGCAAAATTAAACGGAAACATCAATTGTCACCTCCTCACTCATATATTACAATAACGCGCCAAATTATTCGCCCCGGGACTGCCGCCCCGCCGCTACCATGCTCCTGTCCCCGCCATCATGTGAACGCCGCGTATTGGTTGCGTACATGGAGCAGAGGCCGACGGCCGGTGAACCCCGGAGGCTGATGTAGTAGAATACAGGTAATCAGGCTTAAGTTAGCGCAAAGGAGGCTATCATGACTCGCAGAGTATTTATGCTGCTATTGGCACTTATCCTGTTGTCCTGGTGCCTTTCACTCTCCTGTGCGGGGGGAGTAAAACCGGAAGTGCCGAAAATCACGCTGGACAGCGGTATCATCAGCGGGACCGCATCGGACGGGGTGCCGGCCTACCTCGGGATCCCTTATGCGGCGCCGCCGGTGGGAGACCTGCGCTGGCGGGAACCACAGCCTGTGAAAAAGTGGGACGGGGTATTGGACTGCAGCCAATACGCACTTGCCTGCCCGCAGGCAAAATCACTTTTTTATGATGTGGGGGCTACCAGCGAAGATTGCCTCTACCTGAATGTCTGGTCCACAGCCAAAAGCCCTGAAGCAAAATTACCGGTAATGGTCTGGATACATGGAGGCAGTTACACCACCGGGGCGGGTTCACAACTGATGTACGAGGGCAAGAACCTGGCCAAACGGGATGTAGTAGTGGTGACTATCAATTACCGACTGGGCCCGTTGGGCTTTCTCTCTCATCCCCTGCTCAGCAGGGAGTCCCCGCACGGCGTATCAGGCAACTACGGCCTGCTCGACCAGATAGCCGCGCTTAAATGGGTAAAAAAGAACATACAGGGCTTCGGCGGTGACCCCAACCGTGTGACTGTTTTCGGCGAGTCGGCCGGCGCCGCCAGCATCTGCAGCCTGATGGTTAGCCCCCTTGCGGAGGGCCTTTTTCAACAGGCAATATCCGAAAGCGGCTCCTTCGGAGATGCCTATCCCGTAGCCAGGGAAAACACGGTTGAGAAGGCGGAGAAAACCGGGCTTGACCTGGCTGTCACACTTGGCTGCGATAAGGCAGAAAACGTGCTGGCGGCGATGCGGCAGAAGAGCGCCGACGATATTGTCTGCGCCGCTTATAAAAACTACGATGCCAATGGAGGAATAAAATTCAGGCCGGTAAACGATGGTTGGGTCATACCCGGTAACCCATGGTCGCTATTCACGGCAGGCAAACAGGCTAAAGTTCCCCTATTAATCGGCACAAATACCGATGAAGGCAGCATTTTCATACTTCCCAGGCTACTCGTAAAGAGGATGACCCGGCAGGATTACGAAGGGTTTATTAAGGATCTTTATAAGGATAATGCGGCAGCAGTCCTTGCCCGGTTTCCCGCTGCCGGCACAGACGAGGTACCTGCCTCCTACAGCAAGATGTTCACCATCATGAGCTTCGCCGCAGGGGCGCTGCATGCCGCTGACACAACGGCAGCCATCAATTCCCCGGTTTATATGTATAAATTCACGCGTGTCCCGGATACACTGTTAAAAATTTTCGGCTCTTTCCACGGCCTGGAGATATTCTATCTGTTCGGGAACTTTATGATACGGGTCATCTCTATACCCGATACCCCGGCCGATTCATCACTTTCGCAGACTATTATGGGCTATTGGAGCAATTTCGCAAAGACCGGTAATCCCAACGGGCCGGGGCTGCCCGATTGGCCGGCTTACTCGGCTGATAAGGGCCGGTATATCGAACTCGGCGAGAACGTTACTGCCTCGGCCGGCCTCTATGAAGAATACCGTGAGCTGATCAACCTGGTCACCGTCAGGTAACACCCCGTGCGGAAGATTTCAGTTTTGTAAATATGTATTCAGCCTTGCTATAATGATCACGTTATGAAAAGTGGCTGGAGCAGCTTTTTCCCGTGCTCTAACTGCGGCTCACAGAATGTCACCGGCGCCGGTTACTGCGGCAATTGCGGGGTAAACCTGTATTATAATTGCCCCGAGTGCCAGGGGTGGGTGGATGCGACATCCTCAAATTGCCCCAACTGCAGGGTAAAACTCGATTGGCCGGCAGGCGACTTCCGTGCCAAACCTCCATCCGCTGTCATGCTGCTGCTGCTGGGCATTGTTATGCTGGCCATCGGCGGTGTCTACCTCATCGCAAATAATTCAGATTCCGCTAACGCAGTTTCTCATAAAACAGTCAACGCCACGTCCTCAACTCCTGCTTCTAATCCGTGGCCGGAAATAAACGCCGCGCAACCGTTGATCCCGTATCAATACAACCCGCCTTCGATTGATAATACGGATACCGCAGATTATCCGGGTTACAGCCCGGCTTCAGCGTCCAACCGGGATACGGCCTTCTACGACCCGGTTATTATCATACCGGCCAACACACCACCGGTGGCCGAAACCGGTATGAATAGCCCGCAGGGCCGGTCTTACCTGGACACTGTTTACCCCACCTGGGGCCATTGCTCAGGCGGCCGTTGCCGCAGTATTACACAATAACGTCCCGCCAACAGCTTATCTCATGGGTATTGCGCTGTAGTTACCTGCTCTTCTGGACGCTGTCCAGGACAACTTCATAAAGTTCAAGCTTTTCTTTCTTGAGCAGGGCCTCTATCTTCTTTTTAATGGCCAGCGCCTTCTCCATGGATTTGCTCTGTTCCTCGTCCGGAAAGGTTGCCTGTACCTTAATATGGGCCGTGTTAAACCGGGCGTGTGTCATTTCACTTTACCTCCTTGTAATCCGCCATGACCGTGGCCAATTCAATGTACTTCAAAGAAACTTAGTTTGTCCAGCCGTTCAAAGTTATGCTGGGCTTCAATCCAACGGACAGTGCCTGAACGGCCGCGCATCGCTATGGACTGGGTCGACGCCCCTCCGCTAAAGTAGCGGACGCCCTTCAACAGTACGCTGCTGCTGATGCCGGTAGCTGCGAAAAATACATCGTCACTGTCTATCAGGTCCTCCGTTTTATAGACCTTATCCACATCGATACCGCCGGCTGCGGCTGTCTCTCTTTCCCCGCTATCACGCGGCCAGGCCTTGCATTGAATAGCGCCCCCGATGCAATGGATTGCCGCAGCGGAGAGCACACCCTCCGGCGTGCCTCCGATGCCCATGAGGACATCGACCTCCCTGTCGGGCAGGGCCGCCTCGATGCTGGCCGCGATATCGCCATCGGAGATCAATTTGACCCGGGCGCCGGCGCTCCTGATATCTGCTATCAACTGCTCGTGGCGCGGCCTGTCCAAAACAACCACGGTAAGCTCGGATAATTTTCTTTTCTTGGCTGCGGCGATATTTTTCAGGTTTTCAGCTACCGGTGCATTGATATCGATACAGTCTTTGGCCTGTGGACCGGTGACGATTTTATTCATGTAAACAAAATGCCTTGGCCAGTGCATGGTGCCCCTGGCCGAAAGCGCCACAACGGCGATGGCCCCCGGCAGTCCCCTGGCAACGAGAGTGGTGCCGTCGACAGGGTCAACGGCGATATCCACCTTTAAATCCGAGCCGCCGCCGATATGCTCCCCAATGAATAACATGGGAGCGTGGTCCTTTTCCCCTTCCCCTATAATGACGATACCATCCATCGCAACATAACCCAAAACATAACGCATGGCAGCTACGGCTGCCGCATCCACCTTTATCTTATCGCCCCTGCCCAGGTAACGGGCTGATGCCAGGGCTGCAGCTTCAGTAACCCGCACCAGCTCCATGGCAATATTACGTTCGATTGGCATATCGGATTTTCTGGATTTCATATACTGCTCTTCACCTGCTCCCTATTCATACGACTACTGTCATTGCTGCGAAATAACCACGGTAAGTCTACATCTGATATGCCCCGCATGGCAAAGGTCCGTTCAGCGGAGTGCAATACCCTGCCGGATTTGCTATTTTATGTTAAGTAGGGTATTATTATATTGAAGCCGCAATTCAAGACAGTCCGTTTTACTTACAGCAGCAAAATACTGACGGGGGTAATTTCATGTCAATCAATCAATTCGCAGATATCAGTAAAGACCTGTTCAACCAGATCAAGTATATTGAAAGCACGGTAAAGGACGATTTATTCAAAGAAGCGGCCAGGCTGCTGTCAGCCGCTGAAGAAACCTGCGGAAATCTTGAATCTGCGATGGCACCGGATAACCAGGTACAAACGAAAATAGTGAATAACCGCCGGCTGGAAATACACTGGCTGCACGATGAAATCCAACAGGGTTTAAGCAAAAAGAACAGCAAACCCATCAAACGGCGCAAGACAAGCAGCAAATAGTAATTGTATCGCGGCCGGGACCGGCGCCATGGCTGCCAACCGCTTTTTCAAGACGGCAGTCCAAAAAATGTAGACCCCTGCTAAATTTTGCGGAGGAGCACGGCCATGCTCATGGATACCGCTGGTTCGGCATCTATCACAAACCCTTCCTGTAGTGCGGTTGATACGGTTTTCTTGAATTCCGCCCGGGTGACATGCAGCCTGGGTTCCGCAATTAATAACGTGCCCGACGGTTTAAGGGACTCATTTATCTCCCGCAGAAATTTATCCCGTTGGGCGACCTCATGGACCATCCAGAAGGTCAGGGCAAAATCAGCCGCCATGGTTAAGCCCAGGCTATTTTCTGTACACCTCTGAAACCGCATTCTACTATCCAGCCCGGCTTTTGCGGCCTTATGCCTGGCAGCTTCCAGCATCCGCGCCTGCATGTCAACGCAAATAACCTCACCATCTTGCCCCACCAGCCGTGCCAGTGGTAGGGAGAAATATCCCATACCGCACCCTATATCCAGCACAGTCTGTCCCGGCTGCACCAGGCCCCTTAACATCAAAGCGGGATCCTGAATTAAGCGCCTGAGCGGATTATCAAAAGTAAAGCATAGCCACCATGGGCAGGTATGACGCTCCCTGAAGAGCACTCTGTCAATAAATTCCATACCGACACATCATATCATTTAATTATGAACCGGAGTTTTTCGATGCCGCCTTAAAAACTCGAGAATTATCTTGCCGCTTTCCTCCGCCGAGTCCGAGATAAACCCATGCCCGGCGTTTTCCAGTATCACCAGCTCAGAACCGGGTATCCGGGAAGCCAGTATCCGTGAATTCTCGAACGGTATAAGCCGGTCCTTATCGCCGCAGATAACCAGGGTCGGCGCCTTAATCTGCGGCAGGCGGTCATAGCTGTCGAAACTCAAAATGAAATTCCCCTGGCTTGTATAGCCATGAGGCGGCGTGGGATGATCAGTGGTATGCGCCACATAGCGTTTGACGGCCTCCGGGTGCTTATCAATAAAATCCTGATTCCACAGCCATGGTATGGTGGATAAGGCTTTTTCCTCATTGGAAAGTTTGGCCCGGCCCGGGTCGAAAAGAAACGCTGTTGCCTCCGGCGTCGACCTGACAGATTTGGGACCTCCGCAGGTCGTGCAACCTAAAATAAGGTTTTTCACCCGCCCCGGGTAGCGCAGAGTAAACTCCTGTGCAATCATGCCTCCCATGGAGACGCCGAAAATATTTGCGGCGCCAATACCAATGGCATCCAGTAACCCGATGATATCCCCGGTCATCATTTCAGCAGTGTAGGGTATTTCGGGTTTATCACTCCTTCCGGTGCCCCTATTATCAAACAATATTACGCGGTTCTCTTTGGCCAGCCTGTCACGGATGACGAACCAGTGTCCGGAGTTCGAACCATAGCCCATGATCAGAAGCAAAGGCTCCCCTTCACCGTTAATCTCGTAATGCATATCGATATCACCAATCTTCGCAACAGGCATCGGCAGACCTCCTTATTTCTATTCAATTCACCATCGCGGTGGAGCGCCAGGGATCCCCCGGACAGAAAACTGCCTATTCTTCCAATTCTTCGTTTAGTGCCGCAATATTAGCGATTTTACCCGTAGTAACCTGCAGGGCCACGTGGGTCTGGCTCTTCCTTACACCTGTTATCTTGGGCAGGTAATCCTTGAGAAATTTGGCCATGCCGGCGGACGATTCGAACCATGCGCCAAACAGGATATCGAACGGACCGGTGCAAAGCGCTACGAAGTCCACATTGCTACAACTGGCCAGTGACCGGGTAATATCGTCTACGTGAGGCGCCTCAACCTCCAGCAGGATAAAGGCCCTTACACTGTATCCCAGTTTGGCCGGGTCAGGTATAACCGACCAATTGATTATGCCCTGCTGTACCAGGCGGATTATCCTTCGCCTCACCGTTTTTTCGCTCACCCCCAGCTTGCGGGACAAATCAATATTGCTCTGCCGCGCGTCGTTAGTCAACTCACCGATCAGTTTACTGTCCAACCTGTCCATGAATCCAATTATAACATGGCGAGATCCGGCGACAATGTCTACTGTGTGTTCCCCCGGGAAGCAACAGCATCCAACATTAATTCGGCAGGAGAAATTTTTTACCGCTGCCCTTTTTACTTTTTTCGGAACCCTTTGGCAAAAGCATGCCCCGGGGAATTCTCAACAACGCTGCCGAAGTACCATTATCGGCAATATAGCAGCATTTTATGACCGTTATTAGACATGCTTGTCCCTTGACAACGTCGTTTTATGTGCATACTCTATAATAGAATTAGGCCTGTATGCATTTAGGGGTGACCATGGATTTTGGCCTGGGGCAAAGAGAAGAAGCGTTACGGCAAGAGGTCCGTGAGTTCGCCGAGCGCGAGATACCGGACAGTTGTATAGTCAATTTTCTTGACGAAGAAAGCCGTGACGAGGATTGGACTTTCAGCCTTTCCATTTCTAAAAAGCTCGCTGACAGAGGGTGGCTGGTTATGGCATGGCCCGGGAGATACGGAGGGCGGGACGCTTCCCCCCTGGAGCAGATAGTTTTTGCCATGGAGTCTGCTTACTGGGGGATCCCCGGGCTTTCGATGGGAGTAAGCGGCACGGGCTGGGTTGGCCCCTCCCTGATGCTCTATGGCAACGAAGAGCAGCGGCAGAAATATCTCCCGGCAATAGCCTCCGGCAGTCCGGACGGCGTCTGGTGCACAGGTTACAGCGAACCCAATGCAGGATCGGATTTTGCCAGTATCCGGACGAAGGCCGTGCGGCAGGGCGATGAATACATAATTAACGGCCAGAAGGTCTGGACAAGCTGCGCCCACAGGGCGAGGTGGTGCTGGCTAGCAGCTAAAACCAACTCCAACGGCGGAAAGCCGCAGGACGGCATAAGCCTGTTGATTGTAGACATGAAAAGCCCGGGCATAACCATTAAGCCGCTGCTCAACTACAGCGGCGAACACATATTCAATGAAGTTTTCTTCGACAATGTGCGTGTGCCGGCGGCGGACCTGGTAGGTGAGGAGAACCGGGGCTGGTACCAGCTGATGAAATCACTGGCCTACGAACGTCACAGTTTCGGCGGCCAGTCCTATGGACTCGGCAAGCGGATATTATCCAGTCTGATCAGATATGCTGGAGAGACAAAACGCAACGGCAGGCTGATGGCCAACGACCCCATAGTCAGGCACACGCTGGCGGACATGGCCGTCGAACTGGAAACGCTCAAGATGTTTATCTATGAGATTGCCTGGAAACTGGGCGAAGGGACAGTCCCTGTATACGAAGCTTCCAGGAACAAGTCTTTTGCCGATCACCTGCTGGAGCAGATGGCCCTGGCCGGGACCGAAATCCTGGGGGCCTGCTGCCAGGCAGGGCAATATTCCAGACAGACCCGGTTGAAAGGCCTGATACAGCGTCAGTACCTGATGTCCCCGGGAACAGCTATCGCGGCCGGGACCGATGAGATTGAAAAGAATATCATCGGTAAGTTTAAGCTCGGCCTGCCCAGGTCCTATTAGCCGCAAGAGGTTCCAACTTGAACTTCAACTTCACAGAACAACAGAATATGCTCAGGGCCATGGCCAGGGAGTTCCTGGCCGGCGAGTGCCCCAAATCCAGAACCCGTGAACTGGAGAAAGACGTGAAGGGCTATGATCCCGGCACGTGGAAACGCATGGCGGAATTAGGCTGGATGGGCCTGCATTTGCCAGAGGAATATCAAGGCAGCGGCGCCGGTTTGGGGGACATGGTTGTCCTGATGGAAGAGATGGGCCGCAATATACTGCCTGGGCCGTTTTTCTCTACGGTGGCGCTGGCCGCCTTACCTATCATGGACTTCGGCAGCGTGGACCAGCAGGCCAGGTACCTGCCCGGCATAGCGAGCGGTGAAACGGTCTGGACACTGGCAATAAATGAGGAACTGTCTGGCAGCGGGTTTGCGAATGTCCGGACATCGGTGCGGCCGGCGGACGGGGCTTATGTGCTTAACGGGAAAAAAACGTTCGTGCCCTACGCCAATGTGGCGGACTATATGCTGGTGCCCGCACGCATGAGTAACAGCAGGGCCCTTGAAAAGGGGCTAACGTTATTTATTGTTGATATGAAGCAACCCGGAGTCGAAACCGCCGTTATCCCTACGATTACAGGGGAGACATTGTGCCAGGTTAAATTTAAAAACGTAAAGCTTGGCGGCAACGATGTGCTGGGGAAGACGGGCACTGCAGAAAACATGCTCGCGCAGCTCCTGGATAAGGCCGCGCTGCTGAAATGCGCTGAGGTATCCGGCGCCTGCCAGGCAGTGCTTGAAATGACCATTGCCTACGCCAAAGAAAGGCAGCAGTTTGGCAAGCCGATAGGTACCTTCCAGGTCATCCAACACAGGCTGGTGGATATGCTGATGCAAGTGGAGGGGCTGCAATATCTCGTATACCAGGCTGCCTGGCTTATGAGCACCGGCGCAGACTGCGCCGCGCAGATCGCCATGGCGAAAGTAAAAGCCAATAAAGTGTACCAGTGCGTGGCCCTCGACGGGATCAAGATCCACGGCGCAATAGGGTTTTCCATGGACCATGACATAGGACTGTACTACAGGCGCGTCCTGGCGTCCAGGTTCCTCCCCCATGATACCGGACACTACCTGGAAAAGGTAGCCGAAGGGATCGGGCTTCGATCGATAGATAAGGGAAAAAAATCAGCAAACAATATCAACTAAAGCACCTGCGATACCGGCGGATGCCGGGCAACCACCTCGAGCGGGTGTCAAAGCCATGCTTCCCGCAGGACCGGTTATGGACATTATAAACCAGTATGCCTGACGTTGTGGTTTAGACTTGCTGGTGCAGGCGACTTGGTTGCTATACTGCCACGTCAGGTAAGCCACCCAAAAATTATTTAACAGACAGTGCTATAATGCCGGATGTCTGTTCATTCTATGTAATTTGGACTGTAATCAACTCCGTTGATATCACTATAACTTATTATAGGAGGAATCATGTCAGATCTCGCCCATGCCATAGCGGACCTCAAGGAAGACGATGTCAAGAAAATCGTGCAGGACGAACTCGCCTCGGGCATAAATCCAATGTCGATAGTGGATGAGTGCCGACGGGGCATGGAAATCGTCGGGCAACGCTACAAGGATAAAGAGTATTTCCTGGGCGAACTGATCATGTCCGGCGAGATTTTTAAGGAGGCCATGGCGACGATTGGGCCCAAATTGAAAGCGGGCCAATCGGGAAAACCGGTCGCCAGGATGGTGCTCGGCACCGCCAGGGGAGATATACATAACATCGGCAAGGATATCGCAGCCACGCTTCTTAATGCCGCCGGCTTCGAAATCTACGATGTGGGTACAGATGCAGCCCCCGAGGTCTTTGTTAACAAGCTGAAGGAAACAGGCGCGCCGATACTGGGCATCTCCGGCCTGCTCACACCTTCCTTTGAGTCCATGAAACAGACGGTCCAGGCACTTGAAGCAGCGGGCCTTCGGGACAAGGTAAAGGTCATCATCGGAGGCGGCATCGTCACCGAGGTTGTGCGAAAATACGTAGGCGCCGATGCCTTCACGGACGACGCCCCTGAGGGAGTCGAACTGTGCAAGAAACTGGCAGCGGAGGTGAAATAGATGATCAGGGAAACCATGACCCCCACCGAACGCACATGGGCCGCTATCAAGCTTGAGCCGTGTGACCGTATTCCCGTCGCTCCTCTTATGGACGTTATGTTCCCATCGAGGCATAAGGGCATGACGGTGGCCGAGGGCATCTCCCATCCCCGCAGGGGCTTCCAGGCCATTGTAGACACCTTTGATGACGTTGGCGGCTGGGATGCCATGATACTGCCGGGGTATAGCCTTCCCATACCCCCCAGCATTGCTGCCGTTATGCAGATAGTCATCGGTGATACCAGGTACCCCGGGAAGGAACCGGGCTTCTCTGAAGACTCCTCGCCCCAGTTCATAGAAAAAGAGCTCCTTACGATCGATGACTACGATGAGATAATAAAGCTGGGCTGGACAGGATTTGCCGAAAAGAACCTCGGCCGCTTTTTCCCGCTGGACCCGGAGCTATTGCTGGCCTGGAGCAGAAGGCAAATGGACCGCTACAGGACCGAGGGGGAGATATGGAAGGCGCGCAACATACCTTCGTTATGCGGGGCAATAGTGATGTCCCCGCTTATGTTCCTCTCCACCAGGAGGTCGCTCGTTTCGTTTACACAGGATCTTTACCGGTTCCCCGACAAGGTCCAGGCTGTCATGGACGCCATGATCGACGACCTGATCAAATTTCCCATCGAAGCGGCCCGTGCAACCGGTATACCAGGTGTACAGCTGATATTGGAAAGGGGCGGCTGTTTCTACTATCCATTGAGAATATTCGAACGCTTTGAGTTCCGCTATATGAAAAAGATGATCGAGGCATTTGCCGCCGAAGGACTGATAACGATTATGCATTTTGACCAGGACTGGACGCTCAACCTGCCCTACCTCCTCGACCTCCCGAAGAAAATGTGCGTCTGCGAACTGGACAGCACCACCGACATCTTTAAGGCCAAGGAAATACTCAAAAACCACATGTGTATCATGGGAGACGTTCCTGCCTCACTCAGCAGCATCGGCACAACCGGGGAGATGCAGGCCTATTGCGAAAAGCTGATCGACCATATCGGTAAAGGGAAGACGGGGTTCATCCTTAGCACCGGGTGCACGATCCCATTCGATGCTAAATTCGAGAATTTCCAGGTCATGATCAATTCCGTAAAAAACCATTTGCCGCAGTGATTTCACGGGTCAAGGCAGACACACCTGCCTGACCGGTGTGCGAGTGCGGACAATCATATCGATTAATAGCAGTATGACCCGCCATTACCATTGGCATACCGGGTTGCCGGGATCCTTAAGGTTAATGTCGAAGATATATTTAAAGATGAAAGGCCGCCGGGTGAATTCAACAGCTATCAACCGGCATTGCAGGCCATTACCTCATCACAGGGACGCTGTCTATCGTGTCCATTCTTTTAATAGAGCCCAGTTTAAGTGACGCCAGGAAGTCCAGGCAAACAGGCCTGTAGTTAACCAGTTCGGCGCTCACGTTGATCGTCTTCCTGTCACCATTAATAAAACAATACTCTTTCAAGTCGTTGTTGTGTTTGTGCCCGTGGATTACCCATCCGTTCCAGTCTATGGGCAGCCTGTCGGGATCATGAGTAAGCAGGAAAGTGTATCTGCCGCATTTTATGACATCGTATTCCTTCGCGTCCCTGACACCGGCGTCGTGCCCGCCCCTGATAATTTTTTTCTTCCCACTTAGTCTCCCCAGCCAATAATCTGCCGGCCTTGAGCCCTCTCCAAAAGACAGGTCGCCCAGAAAATAAACCTCGTCATTGCCGACAATGTTATTCCAGTTATCTACCAGCACGCTATTCATTTCATCGACATTTGATGGAACAAACGGCCTGGCGCAATACTCAATGATATTTGCATGGTCCAGGTGCAGGTCGCTGATAACGTAGGGCGGCCTTCTATCGGCCCCGGGCCTGGCGCCCTCGGTGCCTGTGGCGATCCTGAACAGCTTCAAAGTCCTGCCCCACTCATCAGTGGCCAGGGATTCCGACCTGGAAAGCAGCCTCTGTTGCAGGAAATCATACTCACAGAGTATTTTAGATTGATCATTCAAAAAGGTAACCCGCAGGGCGTTCAGCGGTAAATAAAAATACCGCATGTGGTGATCTTCAGCATCCGCCGCGTGGGCTGAGAATTTCGTGGCCAGGGACCCATCGCTGCACAGGTAGGGCCATATGCGTTCGAACTCCCTGCTGTCCAACTTGTAGGACAGGGTAGCATGAAACAGGAAATCTTCTTCTTTATCAAAATGCTTCGTCTCGGGCACTATCCTGAGCAGACGCTGCGCCAGTTCCCGGCGGAACTTTATGAACTCGGGAGAAGGTACAATATTAAAATAAACGACCTTACCGTTCCTGCCGTTTATCCAGCGGAAGCCGTCAATCAGGTATGGCAGAAATGAATATCTCTTGCCGACGGATAGCAGGACCTCTTTCACACGTTCCACCTGCCTGTAGTCAGCCGAAAAACTGCCATACAGGGATATATGCGGGACCCTATGTATTTTATCCACTGGCGTACCGCTGAGCCGGTGGACCTGAAGAATGGACTGGGTCAGCTTCCGCTTCCCCGGCCCTATGCGTATCTCAATTAACATTTACCGGTCTTGCTATGGCCGTCCTACTATCTCAACGCGTGCATTTTCAGGACGGCCGCTATCCTTTGCTGAAATGAATTTCATTGTACTACAGTCACCGTGACAATGGCCCTGTCAGTGCCGGCGCTGTTTATGGCGGTCAGGGTATAGTCGGTAGTTACAGAGGGTGATACCAACTGCGAAAATTTTGAAGCTGGAATGCCGATGCCCTGATCGATGGTAAATAAAGCGGCCCCCTTGATAGACCAGGAGAGGCTGGACGTTCCACCAACAGTAATACTGCCGGGCACGGCAGTAAAGGATTTTATTACCGGTGCTGTACCGTCTGATGACTTGTTCACCGTAACCGTAACTTCTGCCGTTTCCGTACCGAAGGTGTTGACAGCCGATAATTTATAGGTGGAGTCAGTAGCGGTGGGGATTACCATCGTCCAACCTGAAGCCGGCACGGCACCGACATCCGGGCTGATCGAGACCGCCCTTGCCCCGCTAACGGCCCAGGTCAGGGTTATATTGTCTCCCAGCGTGATTGAATTACTACTTGCGGAGAAAGTTTTTATCGCGGGTGGGTCTTTCGTGATAGCAGCGCCCGGCGCATTGGTTGCCTCGACTGTAACCGTGACTGACCTGCTCACCTTGCTGTTTGCATTTTCGGCCGTCAATGTATAGATGGTGGTTGCAGTAGGGGTTACTTCCTTAGAACCCTTTGGCGGCACGGCGCCAACGCCCTGGTTGATATAAATTGTAGCCGGGCCAATAATGTCCCATGCCAGGGTCGAACTCTGGCCGCCACTGATAAATGCCTCGCTTGCACTGAAGGTGGTTATGATAGGTGCGCTCGATTTTGTTACCGTGAGCGTTGCCAATGCCGTGGGGTTGCCTGCGCTATTAGAAGCCGTCAGTGTGTAGGTGGTAGTTAAAGACGGTGACACGCTTTGCGTCCCGGCCGATGATACGGTCCCTATATCGGGGTTGATGGAAACAGACGTTGCCCCGGTAACACTCCATGACAATATGGCTGATTGCCCTGTGAATATGCTGTCAGTATTAAAACCGAATTTGTCTATGGACGGCGGGGCAGCGGTAACCTTAATAGTTACAGACTTGCGCACAGAGCCGGACATATTATTGGCAATCAGGGTATATGTTGCCGTTGATTCGGGAGATACGGTCCGGCTTCCGTTAGAAGAAACCGTCCCTATACCGGGACTGATAGAAACCGAACTTGCCCCGGCAACATCCCAGTGCAAAGTCGCCTCCTGGCCCGGCGTGATCGTCGAGGCGCTGGCATCAAAGGACGACACAACCGGCGCTACGAAAGGCCTCGAGATTTCCCCCCACATGGCGATGACTGCTCCGGCAAACGCAGTAACTATGACCACGCTAATAGATATTTTTATAATCGTTTCCTTGTAGACCTGTATTCGCTGCAACAAACCCGGTCCGTCATCACTATCTTGCGGATGGTCCAGGTCCTGATCTCCCGGAACTGCCGATTGATCATCGAAAGAGGCCTGTTGGCCGGGATACTGACTTTGAGGTGATTGGTTTTGAGGTTGAGTCGGCGACGGGGGCCAATTAAAAACCATCTTACAGTTGGTGCAATACGCCTGGCCGAAAGCCACCGGCGCTCTACAGTTGGGACAGGAATACATTTGCTGCATAATAGGTTACCTGTATCAAAGTTGTAGCTATGAGTATATTATACACATAGTGTAAACTTTTAATCCTATGACCTTGCCCTATAATTAGTATCTTACCTGACTGGCGTTCAAACGTGAGCAGTAATAATATTACCAACCACCGGGGCTGAATTTCGGGCATGTTTTGGGTTATTTGCGGGGTCATAGCAGCTTGACTAACAAATTTGCAGGGTTGTACAATTGGCCGCACGCACAAAAAGGTTCGGCGTCAGCTTTCTGAAGTCGCTATAGGAAGTCCCGGTTTAATTCGTCTTTGGCCGGCCACTATTTTCTTTCTATCCCTTCCTTCAGTTACAGCAGAAAGCCGTCCTTCTCATAGCTGATATGGGGATAACATGAAAAAATGCAGGGAGTGCCAGCATGATATAAGTGAACAGGCTTTATCTTGCCCAAAATGTGGTGCTCCCTATCCAGCCAGGGAGAAATGGGATGGGTGGGGATATGAGTATAAAAGCAAAACAATTATCTTGGGGTTACCCCTGCTTCATATCTCGTTCAAATATCACCCGAATAGAATGCCGGTACCTGCCAAAGGAATAATTGCCATTGGGCAGTTTGCTATCGGCATTATAAGTATTGCTCAATTTGGTATAGGTATTATCAGCATTAGTCAATTCACAATTGCCGCCTACGCCCTGGCGCAATTTGCGATCGCATATTCATTGGTTGCGCAGATTGGATTATATGTTGACCAGGGATATGGGCAGCTTGTCTGGAACATCATTGAACTGATAAAAAATTTATAGGAAATCAAGGATAATGTCTCATCGAAGAGTATGTAAGTGTTGGTGGCGAGGCTGGTGACGGTACTCCTTCAATATGCCGCGAAACCAGATAATCCTGGATATACCAGGTAAATATTTCATGCCTTAGAAATCCCGTGGTAACAATATACTATAAGGAGTATCCATGAATATAAAATCATTTTGGGGAAATTACAAATTCATCATTATTCTGCTTGTGATTATGATAATCGCAGCGGTCGTCGTTTTATCAATGGGACAAACATCAATAGTCGGAGTTCCTCACATGGATAACCTACTGATGATTGTGCTTATAGTTGTAGGTTTGGCAGCCGGTCTCCTGGGCGGATGGATTGGTACTGGTGGTTGTAGCGTAATGCTTCCGGTTTTACACTTCTGGCTTGGTTTTCCTGCATCCATAGCTGTTGGCACGACACTTTTCGCAGTTATTTTTACGGCTGTATCAGGCGGCTATGGACATTTTATGCGGAGGAACGTGGATAAACGTGTTGCTCTATGGATGGGAGGCGCAGGAATTATCGGTGTATTACTTGGTTCATGGCTTTTCACTTTTATTTCAAGCCAGTCAGCTCTTTTAGGTTGCATTATTGGTATTGTTTTCTTGTGGCCTGCCATTAGAATGAGCTGGGAAGGAATCACTGGTTTTAAGAAAAACCAGTCTGCATCAGGGACACCCGCAGCTCCTCAAAGCCAATCCATTAAAGGCCATCCTGCAAAATTGTCAATATTTGGAGGTGGCGTTGGGGTACTGACCGGGGTTGTGGGTCTCGGTGGCGGATATGCTCTCGTACCTGGTCTGATATACCTATTTGGTGCGGCTGTTTATATAACCATGGGTACCTCTTTAGCGATTATGGTGCCGATGGCTATCGTGGGTGGATCAATTAAGCTCGCTCAGGGATACGTTTTTTTAAGTGCTGCTCTACTTCTGGCAATAGGTACGATCGTAGGAGCTCAATTAGGAGCAGCTACAATAACAAAATTTAAGCCAAATGTATTAAAATTGATATTTGGTGTCTATTTCCTTTACGTAGCAATTAAATTTATCGGCAATTATCTCGGGATCGCCGTTTGGTGAATTACTTGAAACATGCAGAGGCTGCTAATAGAAGTAGCCTCTGCATGTTTTATGCAAAGTCGTGTGCCAAGATGGCAAAATTTATAAAGCCACCCTGGCATTGCAGATAATAGAAGTTCGGGAACTGTCTTGAGTGGTATTGTCTTTAGCTTCAGACTTTTGGATAGTGGGGCATTATGACTGTCCACGAACTACTATTCGAGAAAAAGTCGTTGGTTCTGGCTTTGCAGCAGTAATAGCAGTTGACCTTACCCCATACCACCCATTCGTAACCCTGTTCCCAACCACACCTTGATTCCCTCAGGCAGCAAAGGTACCGAAAGAGCCTGCCGGTTTGACATATATATACTGTATATACTATATTAGTATATATAATATACAATTGATATGAAGTATAAAGACGTCCGCATTACAGACCGGGTTTACAACGTTGCTTCCTCACACATTTTTCGCACGGGTTTAAAAGGCTGGCATATGGATCAACTTGCAGAAGAATGTGGCCTGACCAAACGTACACTCTACAAAATCGTTCCAAATAAAGAGGCACTGGTTGAGCAGGTTATGCTGAAATTCATCAATTCGGTGCAGGAAAACCTGTCAGTCGTGTTGAAGGAAAGCAAAAACTTCAAACAGTCAATATCGGATATGGCAGATCTTTTCCCGCAACTGGTGAGTGGTACAAATTCAGGGATCATACAGGAGATATTTCTTGAATATCCCGCCATTGAAGAAAAATTAATAAAACAGCGCAGCAAGATTACCGCCGGTCTTATAGCTTTTTTGCAAAAGGGAGTGAAGCAGGGGCAACTGCGGAAAGACCTCGAGCCGGCATTTATAATCGAGATGCTGCAGGCTTTTATTCTGTATTTTATCAAGTCTGATCCAACAGGCGCACAATCCCCGGCCAAGATTAAGGCCGCCGCACATTGTCTGCTGCATGGTATATTGCGTGATTAAAACGTACTAAAAGTGAACCTTTCTTAAGGAGGACCTGCCATGAAAAACGTACTCGTGATAATGGGTAGCCCCCGTAAAAACGGGGACAGCGCACATATTGCCGGCCTGGTAGAGGAGAAAATGAAATCGCTGGGCGAGGTCAACTTCAAATATATTACATTGAAAAACACCAGGCTGGAATATTGCCGGGGCTGCCTGGCATGTATGATCAAAGGTGAAGACTATTGTCCACTTAAAGATGATGCACTCTCGCTACGCGCAGACCTGCTGAACGCTGATGGAGTGATTTTTGCTTCTCCTGTGTATATTCATCAGGTATCAGCGCCGCTGAAGAACTTTTTTGACAGGTTTGCATTTTTTATGCACAGGCCGGCTTTTCATAGCAAGTGCTCATTAACTATATGCTCGACCGAGATCAGTGGCCTGGCGGAGACCAGTGCGTATTTAAAATGGATTGCCAGCTGCTGGGGCTTCTTCAACGTTCACAGTATTGGCATCATTGCCGATGCATTTAAAGAAGAAGGTCCATATAGGCGGAAAGCCATGTCTGAAATAAACAGGGCGGCGCAGGACTTCTTCGTAGCTATGCAAACAGGCAAGCGCCCCGCTCCAGCGCTGGATGATATGAGATTTTTCAATTTAATACGCATGAAGGTAAAAATACACAAAGACAAGATGCCCCGTGATTATCATTACTGGGAAGAGAGGGGTTGGCTAAATGCCGGCTATTTTTATCCTGCAAGGCTTAACCCTCTCTTTGTAATTCTCGGCAAATTACCGGTACGGTTAATAATGCTGGTACTGCGCCTTAATCTGGGCAGTTCACTTTACCGGCGAATGGTCGGAAGCGCCAACCCTCGGCATGCCAAATAAAAAACTACCATCATATTATGTAAAATGTACAAAGGTTATGATTAGTGACGTTCCCCCGTAAAACCGCAGCACCTTGTCTTAGAGTCCTCGAAATAAATAAAATATCAGGGGAGGGCTCAATTGAAAGCAAGGCAGTACACCGAAGAACAGATCATCAATGTTCTCAAAGAGGGAGAAGCTGGCGCCAAGGTTTCTGATCTCTGTCGCAAGTATGGGATGAGCGACGCCACCTATTACAACTGGAAAGCCAAATACTCAGGGATGACTGCAAGTGACCTGAAAAAGCTCAAGTCTCTTGAGCATGAGAACCGCCGTCTGAAACAGATCGTGGGGGAACAGGCCCTCGATATCCGTGCGCTGAAGGACCTACTGTCAAAAAACTTCTAAAGCCCAGGGCCAGACGTCTGGCAGTCTCCTATACCAGGGAAAGCCATGGGCTGAGCGAAAGGAAAGCGTGCACGCTGGTCAATATATCGACCTCGGTATATCGTTACCGGCCGAAACCGGACAATGATACTGCCATCCGGCAGCGTTTTCGCGCGTTGGCCATTGTTGATGACTATTCCAGGGAATGTCCTGCCATCGAAGTTGACACTTCTTTAGGAGGGGCCAGAGTGGTCAGTGTCCTGGAAAGGTTATCTCAAACACGAGGCTTACCTGACGTAATTACGCTGGATAACGGGCCGGAGTTTGCTGGCAGGCATTTAGACGAGTGGGCTTTTCGCAATGGTGTTAAATTGAACTTCATTCGACCAGGGAAGCCGATAGAAAATGCTTTTGCTGAGAGCTTCAACGGCAGGCTACGCGATGAGTGTTTGAATACCAATTGGTTTCTCAATCTGAAACATGCCAGGGAGATCATCGAGGACTGGCGCAAGGATTACAATGAAGTTAGACCACACAGCTCGTTGAATCATAGAACGCCGGTGGAGTATGCTTATACAACGGCTGGATTCTAAGCGCTGGTGCCGCTAAATGCGGGGTAAGGTCACTAATCCCTTAACAGTCCTGTTAGGCAGCTTAGGCTTCTTCACATTGGCCATGGGATTGTGTTCAATCAATCCCTCTTCCATCGCCCAGGTAAACATTGTAGATACGCTTATGTAATAGCTTTTGACCGTTGTAGGCGATACTGGTCTGTTTGCACGAGCATTATTTGTGTCCCATCTATGGGTTGTATCTTTTACATATACGAGAAAGCTTCTGATGGTATTGGCATCGATATCCTGGATGCTGTTTTTATCAAGAAACCATCGAAATTTATCGAGGTTATTTTTATAGAAGGATATGGTTGCAGCTGATTTGTTCTAAACCTTACAGGATAAGAGAAATCCTTCAATCAAACGGTGTAATGGCATACTTAATGGCGCTTGAGAATTTGGACGAATAGAAAGGTGATCAGGATTTGGTTTAGCTTCAGAAAACTGAATGGTGGGCCCTTTTGGACAGTTCCCGAACTCGCATTTGATGGTAAAATGCTTATTCCGGCGCTTCAGCAATTGCTCATAGGAAAATAAAATAGGCCACCTAAAATTTATTGAGTGTAGCTGATCCGTACCACTGAGTGAACAAAATGTCCAAATTGCGGCCACAGACGCGCAGGACCTAGTACCCTACTACCATCAAATAATAACGACAATGGCATTATATTCGGACGTATGGGTAATGCTGATAAATGCGAACTTAACGGTGAGATTAATATAATAGCCAGCGCTGCAACGGCGCTTAACAGATGCCCTTCATACAAACCCAGCTGTGAAAATAGCTTAATGGGAGCAGAATAGACTTGCCATATAACAAGTTATAGAATGTGACGGGGAGTTATATCGCATGTTAAACCAAGAATTACATTCGAATACCAGCTCATCCTTGAAAAAGAAAGGGGAAGGACTATCAGCGCATCCATTTGCTTGGCCGTATTATTTATTTGGTTTTGCATTAGTTGCACTCGCCACCTTGTTAGGTCATTTAACCAGCGGGCTATTAGCCCCTACCAATATAATCATGATCTACCTACTATGTGTCACCATATCTGCTATATTTGGTGGTCTTGGCCCCTCTATCCTGGTATCCATTCTAAGCGTTCTTGCTTTTGATTTCTTCTTTGTTCCACCTTATCTTACTTTAAAGGTCGAGGACACTGAATACATATTCACCCTTGTTGTGTTACTTTTGGTTGGTATTGCGGTTAGCTACCTCACTGCGATGGTACGCCGTCAAACTGAAACATCGAAACGACACGAGCAAGAAATGGCTGCACTTTATGCCCTGGGGCAGGACTTAGCTATCGCCAATGACCTGCAAGCATACACAACATCTATTATTAACAGGATTAAAGGGAC
>JBFYUA010000146.1:0-4155 GCA_041300305.1 Dehalococcoidia bacterium
AAGTTCAGCCACCAGTTTACCGATGGCGCCGTCCTCTGCCCTGGGTCCCGGCCACTTAAACTCAATTAACGGCGTTGTGTGCTCCACAACAGCATCGACCTCAGAGATATGCAGGAGGGCATCCCCAAATACGCGGGGCATGTTTTTATTGACCTCCACGATAAGCCGTTTACAGCACCTGGCAACAGTGGACGTGTAGTCATTGGCAGTGCCGAAGCTGAAAAAACCCGCCCGGTCCATTGGTGAAACCGTTGTGACGGTAACATCAATATCTAGATTCTCGCGCATCAGCCTGGGTACCTGGTGGAAATGATTGGGCACGTAGTAATTCAGGCCAACCCTGACCGCGGAACGCGACGCCTTGCTGACAAACCAGGAAAAAGCCCGAACGCAATCCGCCAGGTCCGGGGAGAGCAGTGTCCGGGATACATTCTCAGTGGGCAGCAGTGAATGAACGGTCAGGTCCCTGAGTTCACCGGCGCGCAGGCGGTCCGCAATTGCCTGCAGCAGCGCGGGCGGCTCGGCAGCAGCCAGGCCGTGCACCAGCGTGCTGCCGCTTTTAATGCTGCTTACAGCCTGGTCAGGCGAGGTGAGCTTGCGCCTGTACTGTGCCCGGTAGGTTGGCATAATCAACCGCTGAAATTTGAATTGGCCGCATCTTCATTTTCGAAGATGTTGAATAGCTGCGTGAAACCGGCAATGTCGAAGACTTCCCTGATATATGGTTTCATACAGGCAAGCTTGATATCGCCCTGCAACTTGCGTACCTTTTTTAGCTGGGATAGAAAAACGCGCAACCCGGAGCTGCTGATATACTCAAGTCCCTCCAGGTTCAATACCAGTTTCGGGCAGCCTGCCGCTACGATAGAATCAAGCTTTTTCTCAACCTCGGCAGCGCTGTAGGCATCCAACCTGCCTGTTAAACCAAGTATGACAATGTCACCCGATTTCCTCTCTGCTAATTCCAATGTACCCTCCTGTTGAATGATGAATGGCCTTCCCGCATGCCCTATACTTCCACACTGGAAAGCACTTTGTCAAACCGGCTCAAGGCATCATCAATAACGGCATCTGTATCAGCCATACTGGTATACATGCGCGAACCGGCCAAAGTAATCAACCCGTTAGCCATGTAGGCCGCGCCCATCTCCTCGATCATATGTTTGCGCGGCTTCATTTCCTTCAATAAACGCAGAGGGTTCTTGAAATCCAGCAGCATAACACCCGATGTCTCGAGGTGGATAATCGAGCCCTGGTTGTAAGCAACATAAGGCAGGTTACGGCGCGCAATAATGTCCTGCAGTCCTTTCGTCAGCCGGTCACCTGCCTGCCCGGCTATGACCGGGGCATTGGTGCGCTCCATTTCGAGCAGGGCATAATAACCTGCCACGCAGGAAAGTGGATTGGCTGAAAGCGTACCGCCGATATAAGCGCGCTCGCCGGTCCCGCCTCCGATACCGGCAGCGAAACAGCGCATCACTTCGGCGCGGCCGCCGATACCGCCGGCCATCGGGTAGCCGCCGGTAATGCACTTGCCAAAAATCGTCAGGTCCGGTTTGATATCGAAATATCCCTGCGCGCCGCCCAGGCCCAACCTGAAGCCCGTGACCACCTCATCGAAAATGAGCAGGGCGCCGAACTCGTCGCAGAGGCGGCGGACCTCACGGTTGAATTCAAACGGCACAGGGCGCGTGCCGCTTTCAGGCCCTATCGGCTCGACGATTACCGCCGCCGTACCGCCGCTCAGGCGGTTAAAGATGAGCTGGCGTTTCAAAGCGCCCAGGTCGTTGGGGTAGAATTCCTGGGTGTTGGCGCTGGCGCCGCCGGGGATGCCCTTGGCTTCCATACGCCCCGTGCCCGGGATGTGCATCCCGTAGACCATCGAATCGCTCCAGCCGTGATAGGCCCCGCCTACCTTGATGACCTTCTTTTTCCCGGTAAATACGCGGGCGCCGCGGATGGCTGCCATTACGCTTTCGGTACCGGAACCCAGCATACGGAACATCTCCACCGCGGGCATGAAACGGTTTATCAATTCCGCCAGTTTCAGCTCATATTCGTGGAATAGCCCGGTTACCGGACCGCAGGTTTGTAAAAGTTCAATCACCTTCTCCCTTACCGGTGCATAATTATTACCCAGCACGATGGGGGCGCCGGCCTGCAAAAAATCGATATATTGATTGCCATCGGCGTCCCACAGGAAGGCCCCTTCGGCCTTCTCTATCGCGATAGGAAAGGGGTGGTTGAAGGCCAGGTTATGTTGAACGCCGCCGGGTATAAACCGTTTAGCTTCATCGGTCAGCTTTTTGGAACGGGTGCACTTTGTTTCGAAATACGCCAGGTACTCCTTCATCTTCTCATCGCGCACCCTGCGCATCGGTTGCCGCACCAGCGCATCCAGTCGGCGGTAGATATCCTTGACATCAGGATATTGTGATATCGCGTACTGCTGTGGTCCTGTCATATCAGCCCTCCGTCAAAAGCGAGTTTCTGTCATACTGCTATTATACTATTACTCCTGGCAGATAAAACACTGCACCCGCCTCAGGAAGTCTAACCCAGGCGGGTGCAGTATGATTAACCGAAATCCGTGGTACTTGATCTATTCACAGGTCATGCAGCCTTTTTAAATGGGTTCCCCCAAGCCTTCTCCGTAGCTGCCAGTTCTTTATGCGTCTTAGCATACTCTTCCAGGGCTATGCCTTTCATTGTTGCTTCAATGGCCTGCCGGAATGCTTTGCCGCCCGCCACCGGGCCCTGCGGGTGGGCGTGAATTCCGCCGCCGGAACCAATTACGATATCATTACCCAATTCCTGCATGACTTTGGGCACCATGTTGGGCGTTATGCCGCCGGATGCCATCGGCCACGCCGGCTTGAGATTATATAATGGGTAAGTCAGGTTCCTGGCCGCGGCGTCAAATTTCTCTACAATTACCGATGCTTTTCCGTAAGGGGCCGGGATGACTACTATATCGGCGCCCGCCAGCCTCGGCAATTTGCCCAGCACAAGGTGTGAGCTCAGGCCGTGGTAGGGCGACATATACAGCGCCCCTGCCACATCCATATGCGCAAGTATCGGAACGTTTATCTTGGGGTCTTCGGCTATGGCCTGCATGACCGGCAGGCCGACCGCTATATAATTGATCATAATAGCGTTGGCGCCCAGCTCAATTGCGCGGCGGGCGTTTTCGAAGATTTTCGGCACGCTATCGGAGATATTAACAGTATACAGGGTACGTTCACCGGTCTCTTCATAAACCTGCTTCTCTATCTGCATATAGCGTTTCACCCGGCCTGCCATGGAGTTAAATGAAGCGTCGGCTATCAGTTCGTCATCCTTAACAATGTCACAACCGCCGATGGCAGCCAGCCTGAAAAGCTCAGCGCCGACTTCCAGCGGATAACCGGTACAGGGTTTAACCATATTGTTCAGCAGCGGCCGTTTCTTCACGCCGAGCAGCTTTCTTACACCATCTATACCGAATTTTGGCCCCTTGAAGCCTGCCACATATTTTTTGGGGAACCTTATATCCACGAGCTTGATCTTGCCCCCCATGGAGATATTGCCCACCACCGCCGTAAGCATCATGGGGATTTGCTGCCCGATATTCACTTCGGGAAAAGCTATTTGCACCATCCAGTTTCTTTCCTGTAGGCCGGCAGGGACCTCGAATTCATAATCAGGGAACTCGTACACACCGATTACCTTGGCGACGTGGTTCCTGCGCACTTCAGGCGTCTCGCCCGGCACCGGCACCCAGGTACCTGTGCTCTGCTCAATAGCCAGCAGGGGGGCAAGTTTTGGTATCGGCAGGAAGGCAGGATAGGAAATTGTGTACGTCCCGATTACGTAATCGTCATAGTCTATACCGTCGGGAAGGGCTACCGGTTGGCTCAATAATTCATCAGTTTTCATTAATCTCTCCTTCATATTTACCGTGAATAACTCTTTCGCTTCTTCAGCTTTATATCAAGCCCCGCCGGGTCAGTGTAAAACTGCCGGACCTGTCTGCTCCATGATCCACCTCCAAGTATGAACTTTACAGTGTAAAGATTATAAAATGAAATCTTGACGCTGTCAAGATTAGACAGTAATATTGTTTAATGCCCTCAAAAAAATATCACCACGGTGATCTAAAGAATGCCCTGATCA
>JBFYUA010000200.1:0-4438 GCA_041300305.1 Dehalococcoidia bacterium
GGCGAGATTAAAGGCGTCCCCGACTGCTTCTGGAACTATGCCGCAGAGCAGGGTCCCCTCAACGATATCTTCTACAAATGTGAAATCACGGGTTTCTTCCCCCGTGCCGGTTATGGGCAGCGATTTCTTATGCATGGCCCACCAGGTGAAATTGGGTATGACGTTGCGGTAAGCACCCGGTATCTCACCGGGACCGAAAACGTTGAAGTAGCGCGCGGCAACCACGGGCAGCTTGTAATAGTTATAAAAGAAATTGAGATAAAGCTCGCCCAGCAGCTTGGTTATCTGGTAGGGCGTGTCAAGGTGCAGCGAAATAAAATCTTCCTTGAGCGGCAGCGGGGCCTGGCTGCCGTATACCGAACAGCCGGAAGAGGCGAATACGAATTTGCTCACCCTGGTGAGATGCGAGTACTGGAGTACTTTGATCAGGCCAAGACCGTTTACTTCGAGGTCCGTTTCGGGATTGTCAACCGAATTCTGATTGGCGAAATGGGCCGCCAGGTGGAAGACATGGTCAACCCTGCTGCCGAAGACGCGTTTCAGTACCTCGTCGTTCAGGATATTGCCTTCAATAAAAGCCACAGCCGGGTCGACAGGCACATTCCACCTCTCGGCCGCGGACAGGTCGTCCAGTACGATAACCTGCCTGGCGTTGAGATCCAGCAGCGCCCTGGTCAGGTTGCTGCCGATGCACCCGGCGCCGCCGGTGATGAGTATGTTCTTTCCGCTGTATTCTTTAAGACGAATGTCCATGTCTGCTTTTTTTAACCTCCTCCTCAAGGATGGCGACAAAACGGTCGGTGAGCGGTTCCCAGTCGTATTGCTGCACGAACCGCCTGGCACGTTCGCCCAGCGGGGTAATTATACCATCTTTGATAAGCTGCCTGGCTTTTGCCACGGTTTCCTCAGGACTGTCCACGTAGACGATGCCATTATCCTCACCGAATTCCCTGACGATACCGGGAAGCCGGGTACAGATGACCGGTTTGCTCATGGCCATGTATTCGTAGAGCTTGATGGGCACGATGTCCTGCATGATCTTTTCCCGGGGATAGGCGGGTAGGACGCAGATATCCGACGCGGCTACCAGGCCGGGTATCTCCGTATAAGGCTTTTTGCCCGTGAGTATCAGACTATTGCTCATGCTGTATTTTTCACGGATCGCTTTGAGGTCCTCCAGCGCGTCGCCCTCCCCTACCACCAGCAGCTTGAGCCCTTCCGCGCCGGTTCCGGCCAGTTCCACCGCCAGCTCTTTTACGCCGGAGAAGTGATAGATCCACCCCATGAAGAAAAGCACCCGGTCGCTGTCCTTGATGCCGTATTCACGGCGTATCGCCATGACCTGTTGCGCTTCGACCGGCTTGAATTTATTAACGTCTATGCCCGCGCAGATCACTTCGGTATCCGGCGCGGCGCCTGCGGCTACAACGTATTCCCTCAGTTTATCGTTGATGGTTAATACGCGGTCGGCTTGCCGCAGGATGGAGCGCTCCAAAAGTTCGCCCGCCCACCGGGCCGCCCTGAGCGGTATCAGGCGGTGCAGCACATCGATCCAGTAATAGACGAAGGGCACGTGGTTGCGCCGCCCCAGCTTCAGCGCAAGGTAGTTATTGAGTATGCCGAAACCGACGATGATATCGGGTTTAAATTCTTTTAGCTGCCGCTGAATCTCGGCGAAATGGGTGAAAACGAGTGACAGGTAGCTTAATACGGGGACCTTGAGCAGGCCGGGACGGATGACCGTTACTTTTGCGGCAGGGTCTATCTTCCACACATCCGGGAAGACCCGGCGGCGGGAGTAGAGGCCGTGCTTTTTCTCCTCCTGCCAGAGTATCTCGTAGTCAATCACGCGCACCAGGTGCCCGCGCAGGGACAAACGGTCAGCTAATTGATGCTGCTGATGGGGGCCGCGTTCAATCCAGTCGCTCTCCTGGACGATGAGGATTTTCATGTGTAATGCTTTCAGACCCTGATGCCGTAATAACCGGCCATCCATTTTATGGTCAGCGGAATGCCTTCTTCGATGGGGACAATCGGGTTGTGTTTCAGGTCGCGCCTGATTTTTGCGAAGTCCATGTGCTTGAAGCGGGTGGTGAAGGGTTCAGCTTCTTTATAGGTTATGCCTTTATCCGTCTTGCCCAGGGCTTTGAGGATGAGGTCGGAGATATACTTGATATCGTGCTCCCATTCCTCCCGTCCGCCGACGTTGTAAACCTCCCCGGGGATGAAATTATCTACGATGTTGGCAAAGGTGCGGCAGGTGTCCTCCACATAATCGAAGATGCGTTTATGCCCCATGTAAACCGTATAGGGTTCATTGTGCAGGGCCTTGTAGATAAACATGGGTATGACGCCGCGGTAGGGGCTGTAGTGCTCATAGGGGCCGTAAGCGTTAACGGGACGGACGCGGACGGTCTCCGTTCCGAACATGGCCCGGGAGTTGAGCACCTGCATTTCACCGACCCACTTGGACATGGCGTAATCGTTCATCTGTATGAGAGGCACCTGCTCCATGACGGTTTCGCTCATCGTACCGTCGAAATCGCCGTAAACTTCGGCGCTGGAGAAGAATATCAACCTGAACTTCAAGCGCTCCTGCAGGCGTATAACGTTCTTGGTTCCGATGGTGTTGGTCATCCACAGGTTCTCAAAGTAGTCCTCGCCGTTCCAGCGGCCGTATTCGGCGGCCAGGTGGTAAACATAATCAAAGGTGTGTTTGGCAAAAATACGTTCGAGCTGCCGGTACTCGCTGACATCGCAGCGTATGGATTGCCGGTCCTCGGCATGCTGCAGGTCGCAGACCCATACCTCGTGTCCGCGTTTCCTCAATTCAGGCACGAGGTTGGAACCGATAAAGCCCCGGCCGCCTGTAACCAGTATCTTAGCCATTGCTTGCTCCTGATATGATATTTACTATCCTTTCGCCGGCATGCCCGTCTCCGAAGGGGTTCGGCCAGTCCCGCCGGCGCTTCAGCATCTCGTGGACGCAGCCCATTATTTTGTCCGGCTGTGTGCCGCCCAACAGGTTGGCGCCAACTTCCAGCGTCTCCGGCCTCTCGGTATTGTCCCTTAAAGTAACACAGGGCACTTTCAACACGCAAGCCTCCTCCTGAACGCCTCCCGAATCCGTCAGGATAATCCTGGCAGCGGATTCCAGCCGCAGGAAACCGATAAAGTCCAGTGGGTCGATCAGCCTGGCATGACTGGTATGCAAATTCATTTCCTGCATCATCTTGCGCGAGCGCGGATGGATGGGATAGACAACCCCGAGGCCTGATTCTTCATGCAGCCGGTCAAGCGCACGCAGGATATCTGAGAACCTGGCGGGATTATCCACGTTTTCCACGCGGTGGACCGTGGCCAGCGCGTAACCGCCCTCTTCGAGCCTCAGTTCGGATAATATGTTGCTTTCAGACCGTGAGATGTTCAGGTTCTGCTGCAGTGAGTCCACTACGGTGTTGCCCGTGACATAAATTTTATCCTGCGCAATGCCCTCCCCCAGCAGGATTTGACGTGCTTTTTCGGTGGGCGCAAAGCAATAATCAGCCAGGTGGTCGGAAAGGATACGGTTGACCTCCTCCGGCATGGCGCGGTCATAGCTGCGCAACCCTGCTTCCACATGGCCAACCCGGATACCCATCTTGGCGGCCGTCAGCGCTCCCGCGAAAACGGAGTTTGTGTCCCCTTCGACCAGCGCCAGGGACGGACCCTCCTCCAGGAATATATCCTCAATGCCGGTGAGCATCTTAGCCGTCTGCACGGCGTGACTGCCTGAGCCGACATCGAGGTTGTATTTGGCTTCAGGCAGCTTCAACTGCTCGAAAAACACGCGGTCCATGTTATATGAATAGTGCTGGCCGGTGTGCAGGATAAAGAAATCGAGGCCGCTGTGCTGCAGCGCCCTGATGATGGGCGACATCTTGATAATCTCCGGGCGGGTGCCCAGGGTAATGGCTATCCTGGCGAGTTTTTTTTTCATTTTTTGGTAAACCGGTGCAGGAAGACGCTCCAGGCCACACTTAAACCATGGCTGATGGGATCCATTGTTGAACCATTAGCGTGGTAAAGGCAGGAAATCGGGACCTCTGCAATAGCAAACCCCAGCCGCCTGCTTTTTACCAGGACTTCGATGCTGAAACTGAAGTCCCTGCGGGAAATCCTTACGGCTTCGAGCAGTTTACGGGTATGTGCGCGAAAGCAACTCTGAGAATCGGATACCCTGACCGGTGAACCCCAGTTATACAGCCACGTTATAGCATCAATACCCAATTTGCGGTAGTGGGGCATATTAGTGTCAGGGTCGAGGAAACGGGACCCGATCACAAGGTCAGCCTGTCCTTTTAAGATGGGCGCCAGTAAACGGGATATTTCCTCAGGGTTGTGCTGTCCATCGCCGTCCAGTGTTACAACTATATCCGCGCCGTATTTCAATGCTGTT
>JBFYUA010000208.1:0-19723 GCA_041300305.1 Dehalococcoidia bacterium
GATTCAGTAACAAGCTGGTGAGGGAAGCAGTTTTGCGTGAACTTGAACGTGACGGCCAGGTATTTATCGTGCATAACAGGGTGCACAGCATTAACGAGTTGGCCTTCAAGCTGGCGGAACTGGTGCCTGAGGCCCGCATGTCGGTCGCTCATGGCCAGATGGATGAAGACAAACTGGAGAAAATCATGGCGGATTTTGCGGCAGGCAATACCGATGTCCTGTTAACAACTACCATTATCGAGTCCGGGCTTGATATGCCCAATGTTAATACTTTGATTGTTGACGGCGCCGACAGGCTGGGATTGACGCAGCTGTATCAGTTGCGGGGACGGGTGGGCAGGGGCGCAAATATCGCCTACGCTTATTTTTTGTTCGATTTGGAAAAGGATATGACGGATCAGGCCAGGGAGAGGTTGAAAACAATCGCCCAGGCAACCGAACTGGGGTCCGGGTTTGCCATAGCTATGAAAGACCTGGAAATCCGTGGGGCGGGAAACCTGCTGGGAGTGGAGCAAAGTGGAAATATTGCGGCAGTGGGCTTCAATTATTATTGCCAGCTGCTGGCGGAAGCAGTGGAGGCCATAAAAGCCAAAAGAGAAGGGTATGAGATAAAAGGCAAAGTCGAGGAACCAACGGCGTCCATAGATTTGAAAATACCTGCTTTCATTCCCGAATATTATATTGAAAATACCCGCGCCCGCTTCAATATTTATCAGCGCCTGGCAAAAATCAATGAGCCGGATGAGGTCAATGATATAGCCCTGGAGCTCATCGACCGTTTTGGCGAAACGCCGGAGGAGGTGGCCAACCTGCTCTACATGGTTGAATTGAGGAAACTGGCACAGAGGGCCGGCGCCGAGTCTGTTTTCCGGGACACCGGGACCATCACAATTGCACTACGCAATACTGATGGGATAAATATCAAGCTGTTGAATGCGGCGCGGCAAAAATCCGTGAGGACAGGCGACAGGCAAATAAAACTGAATATTCAATACGCGGGAGATGGCTGGAAACGCACGTTGAAAGAATTGATTGCCGAATTGGCGGCCATCCGCCATCGCTGCTGAGACCGGTAAATGCGCTCAGTCTTCCACACCAGCTTCCAGCAGGTAGTCCACCAGGTCCTGCAAAGTGACAAGGCTATCGGCGTCCTTTTCAGGTATCTCGAACTTGCTGCCAGGCTTGCTGAAGCTGTCTTCGATAGCTGTGAAGAACTCGGCCAGGTCGTCCGGGTCCATGTTTAAGTCATCGGTGAAAGAGGCGGACGGTTCAACTGAAGCTGAATCTACGCCCAGTTCATCAACAAGCAGGTTCCTGATTTTTTCGAAAATCCTGGCCATTAGCTACCTCGGGTAAATTATACGGTTTGACCGGCGTTTCTTTCAATCTGATTATTGCGCAGGTTTGCCTGTATCAGATATTACAGAACCCAGCACACCATTCACAAACTTGGGGGAAGTGTCGGCGCCGAACTCCTTGGCAAGCTCGACTGCTTCATTGACGGCTACTTTGGGTGGAGTCGTTTTAGAGACAAGAATTTCATAGAGCGCAAGGCGCAGGATGGTGCGGTCCATAGCGGAAAGCTGGTCAACCGGGAATGCCGGTGCGAAACGGCGGATGGCATCGTCTAATCTGTGCTCATTAGCAATAACGCCATTAACTAACTCGGCGGCAAAAGCTGCGGCTTCTCCGCTAATGGCCTTAATTTTAACAGTGCGTTCAAGGATAGATTCAGGATTGTTGGACGCAAATTCCAATTCAAAGAGCGTCTGCAGGGTCACTATCCTGGCTATATGCCTGTGGCTTATGGGCATATTTTTACCGGTATATCAAAGCAAGGCCGGCGTTAACTTTGAACTAAAACCTGCCGCCTTTTCGCCACTTGACTATCTCGCTGGTGGTTTCAGCGTTGCTGAGGTTAAAGATAAGCGCACCCGGGCTGATAAGCTTAATATATTTGGCTAGTATATCACCGGGGCCTACTTCAAAAAATGTGGTTATGCCGCGCGCCAGCATTGTCTCTACCGACTGCTGCCACTTGATGCAATGCACTACCTGGCTGATTAAGTCCTCTTTGATGGCCTCCAGCGAGTGCATGGGCTGCGCCGTGACGTTGGATACAACGTTGACCGTGGGCGCTTCATATTGAAATTGTGCTACGGCATTGATCATGCCGTCCAGCGCGGGTTCCATCAACGAAGAATAAAACGCGCCGCTGACTTTTACCGGGATCATCCGCCGGGCGCCTTTTACCTGCGCCAGCCTCCTAGCTTTGGCAAGCTTATGGTCCTCCCCGCTGACAACGATATTTTCAGGCGCATTGATATTGGACATCTCTACGCCGGTGGTAAGGCAAACGCCCTCGACGGTATCCTTGTCGATATCCATGGTCAACATGCCGCCAGGTTTGCGCCGGCCTGCTTCATTCATCAGCCTGCCGCGTTCGCGGATAAGGCGGACCGCGTCTTCGAGTTTCATGACACCGGCGGATACCAGCGCTGCATATTCTCCGCAACCATGGCCGGCCACCAGTGTGGGAGAGGGCAAAGCCCCGCCGCTCATCTCTTCACCGGCTTTCAGGCAGGCCATGCTGACGGTCATGATAGCGGCCTGTGCGTTCATAGTTTGAGAGAGGTCTTCCTCAGGGCCTTCAAAACACAACCTTGAGAGAGGAAAGCCCAGGGCCTTATCGACATCCTCAAATACTTGCCGCGCGGAAGTATAATGGACGTAAAAGTCAAGCCCCATCCCGACTTTAATTGACTCCTGCCCAGGAAATACATAGGCCACTTTTACATCTTCAACCATTTATCTCCCTCCTTGCTTTACCAAATGAGCGGACACCGCAGAAAAACTATTTACGCTTTTTCTTCGGGCCTTTAATTTCAATTACTTCCCTGCCGTCGTAAGTTCCGCATGCCGGGCAAACTTGGTGGGATAATTTGGTGGCATGGCAACGCGAGCATTCAATAAATGCTGCCGGGGTCCTGGCAAGATGACTGCGTCTTTTGCCCTGACGCGCTTTGGGATATTTTTTCTTTGGAAGTGGTGCCATTTATACTTTGCTCTCCTTTTTCAATTGTTCCAACTTGTCCCACCGCTGGTCACGGGGTCTTTTGGTATGGCTGCAATCGCCCCTGGCTAACTCGTGGCCGCATACAGGGCATATGCCAGGGCAATCCGTGCGGCATAATAATTTGGTAGGTGTTGACATAATAATATATTGTCTGATCGCTTCATTTAAGTCAAGTACGTGAGCATTATCGATAATAAAATCCTCTGGGGCCGGGTGCAGGTGGACACCCGTATTAATATCTATAAGGGGGAAATACTCTTCCTCCATACGAAACGTAATCTGTTTATAAGCCTCTCCAAGGCAACGCGCGCAAACACCTTTTATATCTGCGGCAAGCTTGCCTGTCAACAGTATTCCGCGATTGGTGCGTGTAAGGTTAACCTCGCCCGCTACGTGGTTATCGTTACTTTCACCGGCCAGTTCGTCTATCTTGTAACTTCGCTCGGCTCCAACCGGCTCTTTCAGGAGCTGTGCAACATTAATTTGCATTTCAGCAGAATCGATCACGGATTTGGCTTATTATATGTTGCCGTACGTTTAATGTCAAGAAATTGAACGTGTGCCGGAAAGCCGGCGGGACCTGTTACGTCTATATTGGGCCCCAAAGATTTGCCCCTGACAGCCATAGCCGGAGGGATTAAAATGGTGATTATTCTGTATAATAATAGTTAAACAGCTGTTGAGAATGATGATAAGGAGTCGTGTTAACCAAGATGAAAGTAGTATTTTTAGAGGATGTTTCAGCGAAGGAAAAGAAGGGTGATATCAAAGAGGTATCCAACGGGTATGCGAGGCATTATCTTATACCCAAGGGACTGGCTTTAGCGGCGACTGAGGGCGCGGTAAAGGCCGCGGAAAAGTTGGTCAGCGACCGGGAAAGGAAGCGGGCGCGCCAGCATGACGAGTACATCGAGATCGCCGGGCAGATTAATGGCAAGGAATTGCGCTTCCAGGGGAAATCCAGCGCCAGGGGTACCCTGCATGGTTCGATTACGTCTGCTGATATTGCAGCCAAGCTATCGGATCTCATCAACGTGGATATAGACAAAAAGAAAATAGCCTTAAAAAGTTCCCTGCACAAAGTAGGGGAATATGAGGTAGACGTGGTTTTTACCAGGGATGCGGTGGCTAAAATCAAGGTCGTAGTGGAAGCGGTAGCAGACTGAAGCTATGAAAGAAGCCTTGCCGCCCTATGACCTGGATGCTGAAGAAGCGGTGATCGGCTCACTGTTGATTGACAGTGAATCCATCACCGATATAGATACAATTGTGGGCGCCGAGGATTTCTTCAGCGAGCAGAACCAGCTGGTGTACAGCGCCTGCCGCGGACTGTACCAGCGAGATGAATCGATAAACCAGATAACTGTAGCCCAGGAATTGGTAAGGCTGGGGAAGCTGGATGAAACGGGCGGCGCGGCTTACCTGAGCCACCTTGTCTCCATGGTGCCAACGTCGCTGCATGTCAGGCATTACGCCCAGATAGTTTTCCGCCTGTCTACCATGCGCAGGCTGATAAGCGCCGCCGGCCAGATCGAGTCCATCGGTTATAAAGCTGATCCTGATGTGGACCTGTCACTGAACAGGGCCGAGGACATAATATTTAAACTGCGCACCAAGCAGGGGCGTGGTGAGTTTGTGCCCATCCAGGATGCCTTGAACAGGTACTTTGAAGAAGCAGCCGAGAAAACGGCATACGATAAGGATATCCAGAGCGTCAAGACCGGCTTCAAGGCAATTGACCAGGCCATGGGTGGTCTGCAGCGGTCTGAACTGGTTATACTGGCGGCCAGGACAAGTATCGGCAAGACCAGCCTTGCGCTGAATATAGCGCGCAATGCCGCTGTCAATCAGAAGGCGTGCGTTGCCATATTCAGCCTGGAGATGTCGCGCAGGGAGATTATCCAGAGGTTATTGTCCAGCGAAGCTAATATAGAGTCACAGCATTTCCGCAAAGGACGCTTGTCGGACCTTGAGGAAAAGCTGCTGCACAGGGAAATAATTCCCAGGCTGGCGGAAACGTCGATATATATCGATGATACGCCGAATATGCGTATCAGCGAGGTGCGCAGCAAAGCGAAACGGCTGCACCTGAAGCACAGCGTCGATATGATAGTGCTTGACTATATACAGTTGTTACGGGGTGATTCCCGCAACGATAACCGTGTGCAGGAGATTACCGAGATAACACAATCCCTGAAAGCCCTTGCGAGGGAAATTGATGCGCCGGTGCTGGCGCTGTCACAATTGAGCCGCAATATTGAGCACCGGCAGGAGGGCAAGAGGCAGAAGCAGCAGGTTAAACCCCAGCTTTCCGACCTCCGGGATAGCGGCAGCATAGAGCAGGACGCGGATGTAGTCATGTTTATACACCGCTGGGACAAGATCTATCCCACCGAAGAGGACTGGGTGCGCGAGGTTGGAGAGGACGCCCCATATCCCAAAGGGATTGCCCAGATAATAATAGCTAAAAACCGTAATGGCCCCACAGGAGAGGTCCCGCTGAGGTTTATCCAGGAAACCACCAGGTTCGATAATTTTGACAGCAACGTTGTCGAGGTTAGTTCTATATATTAAGGTATTAGTAAATCATGGATAGCGGTTTTAAAGGTTTTCCGCCGCGGGCGGAGGTCACTCCTTTGCCTAATATATTTTTCAGCGAAGTATTGCCTTTGATGGAGGACGCCGCCGAGGTAAAAGTTGTCATGCAGGTCTTTTTCCTCCTGAGCAGGAGAAAGGGTTACCCGCGTTATGTCAGTTTCAGTGAACTGATGCATGACCCCGTGATTATTAAAGGTCTGTGCGGGATTCCGGAAGACCCGGAAATCGTGCTTAAAAAGGCGCTTGACACTGCCGTACAAACAGGTATTTTGATGCATGTCCCCATCAATGTTCAACAGTTGCCCGATGACATTTATTTTATCAATAACCAGGCGGAACGTGATACTGTCCGCAAAATACTCGATGGTTCGCTGAAGGTCCCGCAGGTGGAGATAAGGAAGGTTGAAGGACCTGTCCCGGCACAGCCACCGGATATCTATAATCTCTATGAACAGAATATCGGTATGCTTACACCTATCCTTGCGGAGGAATTGCAGGAGGCTGAACACCGGTATCCAGCGGAATGGATACAGGAGGCATTCCGCGAGGCCATGCGCGCGAATGTACGGAGTTGGAAATACATACACGGCATATTAAAACGTTGGGAGCGAGAAGGAAAAAAAGATGGAAAACCTGTCGGAGATTCTCGGCAAGAAAGAGATCCCGATAAATACATCCGGGGAAAATACGGACACATGGTCCGGCGCTAAGCCGGACGGGTCCGCTGCGGTCGTACGGGCGGTTAACGATTGTGCCGTTTGCCACGGGACCAGGTTTGTGCATCCGTTGCTGGCATCGGGTGAGCCTGACTACAGTCGCCTGGAACCATGCGGTTGTACCAGGAAGGAGGCCGGTAACCGCAAGGCGGCGCGTTTACAGGCCCTGAGCAATTTGGGCAGCCTATCCAAATTGACTTTTGAGAACCTGTTGCCTTCCGGGCGCACTAATGATGTTATATCACAGAAACTCTTTCAATTGGCTTTAGACGAAATCCGTAAATTTGCCGAAAATCCGCAGGGTTGGATAGTCTTGGCGGGTCCCGTTGGCAGCGGAAAAACCCATTTGGCCTCTGCGGTGGCGAATTACCGCATAAGCCGGGGATGCCCTGCATTTTATATCACTGCCGGTGAATTATTGGACCATCTGCGGGCAGCTTTCAGCCCCAATAGTGAAGTTGGATACGATGACTTATTTGAGCAGATCAAGGACAGCCCGCTGCTGCTGTTGGATAATCTGAATTATTACGCCACCACAACCTGGTCCAAAAGCAAGCTTGACCAGATATTAGAGCACCGTTACAACAGCAGGCTTCCAACGCTCATTACTACGAGCATGGCAATCGAGGATTTCGGCAATGACTACGCCGGGCATATCTATGACGTGGAAGTGTGCAAGGTGCTCATTTTGAAAAAGGAGTCATCCAGCCTGCAGAGCCTGGACAGCCTTGACCTCGAGTTACTGAAAAACATGAAATTCACCAATTTTGACAGTAAGCGGCTGAGCCTGCCCGAGGACGTCAGGCAAAATCTTGAGCAGGCTTTTAAGATAGCCCGTGATTTTGCCAGGGCGCCGCAGGGTTGGCTGATATTCGAGGGGCTGAACGGCTGCGGCAAGACACACCTGGCTGCGGCGATTGCAAATCAGTTGAGGGAGACGGGCAAAGAGGTCCTTTTCATCGTCGTTCCGGACCTGCTCGATCACCTGCGTTCCTCTTTCGCTCCTGACAGCAGGATCTCGTATGATTCGCTATTCGAAAAGATAAAAAAAATGCCTATCCTGGTGCTGGATGATTTTGGAGAACACTCGGCTACCTCGTGGGCGCAGGAAAAGCTCTACCAGTTGATTAACTACCGCTATAACGCGCGCCTGGCTACGGTCATGACCACCTGCCTGAACCTGGAGGAAATAGAAAACCGGGTCAGTTCACGCATGGTGGATCCCAGTATCAGCCTCGTATTTAATATCATAGCGCCTGATTACCGGGGGGACATCAAAACCACCAGGCCGGTAAGGTCCCGCCCGAGAGCAAAGAACTAATTAATGTACGGCCATTATTGAGGCCATGCGGTTTTCCTGATAGAATACCCTTTATACGAAAATGCACGATTGTTTGGTCAATCAGCCGGTACTGGTATTAAACGAGAATTACCTGCCCCTCAATGTCTGCCGTGTTCGCAGGGCAGTGGTGATGGTGATGGTAGGCAAGGCAGAGGTGGTGGAAAACGGCCGCGGATATTTTTCGGCCAGTTCACGTCAATATGAGATACCGTCGGTGATAAGATTGGTTTACTTGATACGCAGGCATGCCCACCCCAGGAAGATGACCAAGCTGGAGATATTTAACCGGGATAAATATATCTGCCAGTATTGCGGCAAGGAAGGCAAGGAGCTCACACTGGATCATGTTATGCCGCGCCGCAGCAACGGGCAACACACGTGGGAAAATATCGTCGCTGCCTGTATCCCCTGTAATAGAAAGAAGGCCGGGCGGACGCCTGCGGAGGCGGGTATGCCACTGCTGCGGCAGCCACGTGCCCCGGGCAACGTGGGGTTTTACATCCCTTACCAGCATTTGAAGCTACGTGCCGAGTGGCAGAAGTATCTTCCACACACCAAATAGAAGTTTCAGCTATTGGGGCTTCCGGGCATTCACGATAATTGCCTCACGCGTAGGTATCTCTATGGTAACACCCGTTTCAAGCTCGGCCATTACAGTGTCTTTGATAACATTCCTGCCGACTATCCTGGCCTTGCCCATCCTGGTTGTTATCTCCTGGCCGATGTCGGGTAATTTCCCCTTCATTTCGTGATATTGCTCATATTCGTAGCCCAGGCAGCACAGCAGGCGTCCGCAAAGGCCGGACGTTTTCATCGGGTTGAGAGCGATGTCCTGTTCCTTGGCCATTTTTATCGATACCGGCATGAATTCACTCAGAAAAGCCACGCAGCAAAGCTGGCAGCCGCATTTGCCCACGCCGCCAATCAGCTTGGCTTCATCCCTCGCTCCAACCTGGCGCAGTTCCACATGCGTCCTCAATTCGTGGCTGAGCTTGCGTACAAGCTCGCGGAAGTCGACCCGCTTTTCAGAATAAAAGAAGACGATGAGGTGGGACCCGTCCAGGTTATACTGGGCATAAATGACCTTCATCGGTAAATCCAGGCTGTCTTTCAGTTCCTTGCTTTTCGACAGGGCCTTCCTGGCGCGTTCCCTCTGGTGTTGAGCGTGGGTCATATCCTCGGCCGTGGCAAGCCGTATGACCGGCTTGAAAGCCTCAGCGTTTTCCGCCGGTGATACCTCCCTGGCCGCAGTCACCACCCTTCCCATTTCAATACCGCGGTTGGTTTCAACTATTACCTGGTCATGGACCTTCAGGTCGAAGCCGGCAGTATCGAAATTATAAATCTTGCCTGCCTGCATGAAGCGGACCCCGATGATAATAGCCATTACCTGTCTGCTCCGGCGGGATTAAGCGCGTAGTCCGCCCGCTTCTCCTTTCTCGGCATGTCCAGCATAAGAACCTCGAATATCAGGTGCAGGTTTGCGTTATGGGATAAATAAATCAGCATTTTATTCAGGCTATCGATAAAATCCTTTATTTCCAGCACGGTCAACATATTTGCCCATGTCCGGATGTCGTTAAGCTTGTCGATGTGGGTGACGGCGTCTTCACAATTATATTTTAGCAGCATTACGTCGCGGCACCATAAAAGCCAGAGTTTTATGGTTTCTTCAGCGCCGCTCCTGTCTGAAGGAAGGTGCAGGATATAGGACAACCTGTCGTCCCAATTTTTTGTCAGCAGGGAACTGAATTCGCATAACCGTTGCTCGCGGGTTTGCAGGTACCCTGTATCATTGACAGTGGTCAATGCCCACCCCAGGCATCCGCCGGCCAGCCTGGCCAGTAATTTTACGGTTACCTGGTCTGCCCCCTCTACCAGTGACAGTCTTTTTTCTATTTCAACCGTAGGGACCGGTTTCAATTCAAACCGCTGGCATCTCGAAACTACGGTCTGCAGCAATGCCTTTTCTTCAGACGTCAGCAGCAGGATAACTATATGCTGAGGAGGCTCCTCCAAAGTTTTTAGCAGGCAGTTTGATGCTTCCGTCGACATCAGGTCGGCATTGTCTATGATAAATATTTTATATCTGCCTTCATAGGGAGGCAGGTTTGCTCCCCGCTGCAGTGTCTCCCGTATGGTATCGATGCCGATCTCAGTGGCCTTCTTCCTGTCCTTAGCGTCCCTGCCGCTATTTTTGTCGATGACAATTACATCCGGGTGTTTGCCCTGTTCTATGCGCCGGCATACCCTGCACAATTTGCAGGGCGGGCCCTCCTGGTCACAGTTCAGCGCGCTTGCCAGTTCCAGCGCCAGCGTCATCTTGCCGATATGCGCCGGTCCGACGAAGAGGTAGGCATGCGCCATGGCGCCACGCTCAATGGAATCCCTGAGGTAGTTAATTATTTGTTCCTGGCCGGCTGTTTGCCACATTTAAAGTATTGCTGACGGTGCCGTCTAATATTTAGCAGGTATTATACACCATATGAAGTAACGCTCGTGCACGCGCCGATATCAGGGTGGGTTATCTGCAAAGGAATCTTATATTTGACATGGGTGGAGATAATTGCTATATTATAACTTTGCTATTATGTCATTCCGACCTGTGGCTCTGATATTTGGTTTCTCTGCATAGATTTTTCCGGTATATCACTTTATTTTTAATTTGACCAACCAATTCGTAACCGGCCTGAAATTAACGGGACAGGAGAGAACATGCCTATTTCTGTAACCATGCAAAATAATAACTTGCCTGTTGTGAAAAGTAAAAACTACGCGCGCCTGCCCCAGGTACTGGAGATACCCAACCTGATCCAGGTACAGCTTGATTCTTTCCGGTGGTTTATGGAGGAGGGTGTCAGGGACCTGTTGCAGGAGGTTTCCCCTATCAAGGACTTCACCGGGCAAAAAATGGAGCTTGCCTTTGCCGGGTTTGAGTTCCGTCCACCTGCCGACGACGTTGCACAGTGCCGACAGAGGGACAGGAGCTACCAGTCCAACCTGTATGTCCGTGCCAGCCTGCTGATAAAAGAGACGGGTGAGATTAAGGAGCAGGAAGTATTTTTGGGTGAGATACCGCTGATGACCGCGAATGGCACATTTATCATCAGCGGCGCCGAAAGGGTCGTGGTCAATCAGTTGATCCGCTCCCCGGGTGTGTATTTTACGATGGCGACCGAAGAAAGCGGACGCAAGTTGTGCAATGCCAAGCTGATACCGGAACACGGCGCCTGGCTTGAATTTGAAACTTCCAATAAGGGTGTCATCTGGGCCAAGATTGACGGCAGGCGCAAGATTGCTGTGACCACGCTGCTGCGCGCCATCAGCGGGGAAGGGGAACCGGAGGACGCCCTGCAGTGTAATTCCGATGATGACCTGATAACTCTTTTCCAGGCCGATGATAATAGTAATGAGCATCAATACATACGCTCAACCCTGGACAAGGAACCTGAAGCTATTAAGACCAAAAAGGAATCGCTGATCGATATATATAAAAAGTTGCGGCCGGGCGAACCGCCCAATGAGGAAAGTGCCAAAGGCCTGATTATCAACATGTTCTTCAACCCCAGGCGTTATGACCTTGGCAGGATAGGCCGCTTCAAACTGAATAAGCGGCTCGAGAACGAGGAGCAGGGACACCACGTAACATCACGCGCGTTGAAACCGCGCGACCTGGTGGAGATCATCCGCAAGATTATTCAGATAAATAATGAAGCTGTATTGCCTGATGACATCGACCACCTTGGCAACCGCAGGGTCAGGACAACAGGTCACCTCATCCAGAACCAGTTCAGGGTAGGATTGATGAGGCTGGAGCGGACCATCAAGGAGCGGATGAGCTTTCAAAACGACGATCCCACGCCCACCAATCTCATCAACAACCGGCCCATAATTGCCGCGATGCGCGAGTTTTTCGGCGGGTCACAGCTGTCCCAGTTTATGGATCAGACCAACCCCCTGGCCGAACTTACACACAAACGCAGACTCTCGGCCATGGGTCCGGGCGGCCTTTCCCGTGAGCGCGCCGGGTTTGAAGTGCGTGACGTCCATCATTCTCATTACGGCAAGATATGTCCCATCGAGACCCCGGAGGGTCCCAATATCGGCCTTATCGGCTCCCTGGCTACCTATGCCAGGATTGATTATCTTGGTTTTATCGAAACGCCTTACCGCAGGGTTTATGGTGAGATAAGCAATAAGTCCGCAATGCTGGCAGGCAGGGCCCTGAGGCAGGATGTGCTGGACAGCAAGAAAAAGCTGGTAGCATCCGCCGGGACGGTTGTTGACGAGACTCTTGTTAAGAAGATAGCTGCTTTATCAGAATGTAATATCAAGATTGTCCCCTATGTGTCGGGTGATATCGAGTACTTCACTGCCGATAAAGAAACCAATAAATGTATCGCCCAGGCCAATGCGCCGCTGAATGCCCGGGATGAATTCAAGGAAGAGCGCGTTGGCGCTATCCGCAGCGGCAAGTACGTAACCGAGCCGCCCGAAAAAATCGACTATATGGACGTTTCACCCAAGCAAGTTTTCAGCGTCACAACTGCGCTGATACCTTTCCTTGAGCATGATGATGCCAACCGTGCCCTGATGGGCTCAAACATGCAGAGGCAGGGAGTGCCGCTGGTCAGGCCTGAAGCTCCGCTGATAGGAACAGGCATGGAGAGCGAAGTAGCCAAATACAGCGGGCAGGTCGTTTATGCCGCGGAAGACGGCGAAGTGGCCGAAGTTGACAGTCAGCGGGTAGTTATCCAGAGCGACGGCAGGAAGCATGAGTATCCCCTGACCAAGTTCTACCGCACCAACCAGGGCACCTGCATTAACCAGCGTCCCATAGTATCACGCGGAGACTCGGTTAAACAGGGCCAGGTGATAGCGGACGGCGCAGCCACGCAGCATGGTGAACTTGCACTTGGGCAAAATGTGCTCTGTGCTTTTATGACCTGGCGGGGCTACAACTTTGAGGACGCCATCATCATCAGCGAGCGCCTCGTGAAGCAGGACAAATTTACCTCCATCCATATTGAAAGGTATGAAACCGATGCGCGCGAAACCAAGCTTGGCAAAGAGGAGATTACCCGGGACATCCCTAACGTGGGTGAGGAAAATCTCCGCGACCTGGATGAGAAGGGAGTCATCAGGGTGGGAGCCGAGGTCCATCCCCAGGATATCCTGGTAGGGAAAATCACGCCCAAAGGTGAGACCGAGTTGACTGCCGAAGAGAAACTGCTGCGCGCCATTTTTGGTGAAAAGGCCAGGGAGGTCAAGGATACCTCGTTGACCGTCCCCCACGGCGAAGGCGGTAAAGTTATCGCCGTCAGGGAAACCTCCATTGAGAACAATGACGATCTGCCGGCCAATGTGCTCAGGCTGGTCAGGGTGTGGATAGCGCAGCGCCGTAAGATTTCCGTCGGCGATAAAATGGCCGGGCGCCATGGCAATAAGGGTGTTATCTCCATCATATTGCCTGAAGAAGACATGCCTTTCCTGCCCGACGGCAGGCCTGTAGATATTGTGCTTAACCCCATCGGTGTACCTTCACGCATGAATATCGGCCAGATACTCGAAACACATCTCGGGCTGGCGGCCGATATATTCGGTGAGAGGGTTATTAATCCTATCTTCGATGGCGCGGATACGGTAGCCGTTGAGGATGCCCTGGGCAGGGCCTGGATCGTGCTGAAGGCCAAGCAGGAGGGAGTAATTAACCAGGACAGGCTGGATAGCAATAGTCTGGCTGCCGTCAAGCAATGGCTCGGCGATCATGTTATTAATGCAGAGAAAGTATTCAATGATAGCGGCAAGTACCGTGGAGAGGCGCGCCGGGCCAGCCTGATACTGTGGCTGGAGAAAGAAGACTCCATTGGTATGCCTTCCGTCGACCGCAATATCAGCAACGAGGACCTCGACTCAATAGTTGAGAAGGTTTACCTTGAGAAAAAAATTGTTCCGCCCGTATTCGGCAAAATTCAGTTACGCGACGGCAGGACCGGAGAGCTTTTCGACCAGCCGGTAACCGTGGGCGTTATTTATATGATGAAACTCATCCATCTTGTCGACGACAAGGTGCACGCCCGTTCAACCGGACCATATTCATTAATTACGCAGCAGCCCCTGGGCGGTAAGGCGCAATTCGGAGGCCAGCGCTTCGGTGAGATGGAAGTCTGGGCGCTCGAGGCGTACGGCGCCAGCCACACCCTGCAGGAACTGCTCACCGTTAAGTCCGACGATGTTCAGGGTAGGGCCAAAGCCTATGAGGCGCTGGTCAAAGGTGAGGATGTATTGCAGTCGGGCGTACCCGAATCGTTCAAGGTGCTTTTCATGGAGCTGCGCAGCCTCGGGTTGGCCGTGGAGCTGCTCAATGAGGAGGACCAGAGCATCAACCTGTTTGAGGACAAGAGGAAAACGGGTGGCATACCCAAAGCTTTAAGGTAGGGGATAAAAAGTGTTCGAAATAAATGATTTTAACGCTATCCGCATCACGCTGGCCTCGCCGACCCAGATCGAGGAATGGTCCTACGGGGAGGTTACTGAGCCGGAGACTATTAACTACCGGACGCTGAAGCCGGAGAAGGATGGCCTTTTCTGCGAGCGCATCTTCGGCCCGGTAAAGAACTATGAATGTTATTGCGGCAAGTATAAGAAGGTGCGCTATAAAGGTATTACCTGTGAAAGATGCGGTGTTACCGTCGAGCATTCCAAGGTCAGGCGTGAGAGGATGGGGCATATCACACTGGCTGCCCCGGTGGCCCATATCTGGTTTGCCCGTGGCGTACCCAGCAGGCTGGCGCTTTTGCTCGATATTTCCCCGCGCAACCTTGAGCGCGTGCTTTATTTTGCCCAGTATGTAGTGACTTCCGTCAATGCCGAGGGGTGCAAACAGAGACTTGATGAATATTCGTCACGCAAGAAGCAGGAGTTGCTGCAAGCCCTGGCTGAACTTGAAAACAGCGTACAGACTGAACAGGCTGACCTTGAAAAGGCAGCTGAAAAGAAGCGCGAAATTGAAGATAAATTGAGTGACCTGGATAACGATGCCAGGATTGATAATTCCGAGATAAATAAACTGCATCTGCAGGTGCTCAGCGAGAGCGAATATCAGCAGCATCGTGAGAGGTATGGAGATGCCTTTGAAGTGGGAATGGGCGCCGAGGCCATACTAAACATACTGAGGGGTATGAACCTGGAAGAGCTGCGCCAGAAATTGGTCAAGGATATCCGTCAGAGCGAGGGACAAAAGCACAAGAAATTGAGCAAACGGCTTCGCATTGTCGAGGCTTTCTGGCGTAGCAGTAATAAGCCGGAATGGATGGTGTTCACCGTATTGCCGGTGCTGCCCCCGGAGCTCCGCCCCATCGTTCAACTCGACGGCGGCAGGTTTGCCACCAGCGACCTCAACGACCTGTACCGCAGAGTCATCAACCGCAATAACCGCTTGAAGAAATTGATGGAACTGGGCGCGCCCGAGATCATAGTCCGCAATGAGAAGAGAATGTTACAGGAGGCGGTAGATGCCCTTATTGACAATGGCAGGAGGGGACGACTGCCCAGCGCTGCCAGTGTACACAAGCTTAAATCGCTCTCCGATATGCTGAGGGGTAAGCAGGGGCGGTTCCGCCAGAACCTGCTGGGAAAGCGCGTCGATTACAGCGGCCGCTCCGTGATCGTAGTCGGCCCTGAATTGAAATTGCACCAGTGCGGTTTGCCCAAGCACATGGCGCTTGAGCTTTTTAAGCCTTTTGTCATGCGCAGGCTCATTGAGCAGGGCTTCGCCCACAACATTAAGAGCGCCCGCCGACAGGTTGAACGCGCCAGGCCGGAAGTTTGGGACATACTATCCGAGGTTATCAAGGAGCGCCCGGTGATGCTTAACCGCGCCCCTACCCTTCACAGGTTGAGCATTCAGGCCTTTGAGCCGACCTTGATCGAGGGCAGCGCCATCCAGTTGCATCCACTTGTATGTTCCGCGTTTAATGCCGACTTTGATGGCGACCAGATGGCCGTACACGTGCCGCTTTCAAGGTCTGCCGTGCGCGAAGCGCGCGACCAAATGTTGAGTATACATAATATGCTGCTGCCGAGCTCAGGCGAACCTGTTATGACACCCACATTGGATATGGTACTCGGCTGCTATTACCTGACCAATATGAGAAGCAATTCCGGCGCCAGTCTCAAGCTATTTGGGAGTCCCGCCGAAGCTATTCTCGCTTATGAGATGTTCAATATAACCGGTGATAGCCGGTATCCTGATCTGCATGAAGAGATACAGGTAAGAATAAAAGGTTCAGAAGAAAAACCGGATCCCGGGGAAAGTGAAGAGCAGCGTCAAGTCCCCGAATCTGTTACCAAATTTGAGGAAATGAGGATGGCCGGGAAGGATAACAGTACAATTAAGACAAGTGTTGGCCGCATCATTTTTAACCAGATACTGCCGGCGGACCTGCGGCAGCATGAACCCTACAACGGGTTCTGCAATTTTGCTACCAGCAAAGGTGATCTGCGACGGTTGGTGTCCGAGTGCTTCCGCTGGTGCGGCAGCGAAAAGACGGTCAGCATGCTGGATGAACTGAAAAGTATCGGTTTCGAATACACGTCTAAATCAGGGACCAGTATATCAGCCCGCGATATAGAAGTGCCCAAGATCAAGCCGAGGCTTATGAGCAGGGGCGATGAAGATATTGCCATCCTGCAGAGTCAGTTCAATAAAGGTTTGATAACTGACGAGGAGTTCGAAAGCCAGGCCATTGATGTTTGGACGCGCACCACAAACCAGATTGAAGAGGAGATTAAGAAATCGCTCGACCGGTATGGCGGGGTCTACATGATGTCGCAGTCAGGCGCCAAGGGTAATCTCTCCCAGATAAGGCAGATGGCCGGCATACGCGGCCTCATGACCGACCCTTCGGGGCGCATTATACCCTTTCCTATTAAGGCCAGCTTCCGTGAAGGCCTTTCGGTGATGGAATATTTCATGTCTACTCATGGCGCCCGTAAGGGCCTTGCGGATACCGCTCTGAGGACGTCGGATGCCGGTTACCTGACCAGACGCCTCATAGATGTGGCGCAGGACCTGATTGTCCTTGAAGAGGATTGCGGGTATTCAGGAGACGGACTGCAATTTTCTACGGTATATGGTGAAAAGGAAAAGGGCCTGTTACCATCGTTTGAGGAGCGGATTAAAGGACGCCTGGCCGCCCGTGATATCGTTGATACAAAGACCGGTGAGATTATTGTGGGCAAGAACGATATGATCGACGAAGATAAGGTCAAGCAGATTAATCAAGCTGAAATCAGCGAGGTCAGCGTCCGCTCGCCGTTAATCTGCAATTCTAAGCGAGGTGTTTGCCGGAACTGCTACGGGCGCGATCTTTCATCCACAGCTTTGGTCCAAATAGGAACAGCTGTGGGTATCATAGCTGCTCAGAGTATCGGTGAACCCGGCACGCAGCTTACCCTGCGGACCTTTCATACCGGAGGCGTAGCAGGCGGCCGGGATATTACTACGGGTCTGCCCCGCGTTGAGGAGCTTTTCGAAGCCAGGGTACCGAAGGGCAAGGCTGTGCTTACTGAGATAGACGGGACCGTGAACTTGAACGAGGTGGTTGAGGATGACATTCTCAAACGCCGCGAGATTATCATCACCCATGTTGAAGCATACCCTATTGAGTATGAAATACCCGCCGGCTATAAAGTGCTGGTGGAAGGCAACGTGCATGTGAAGGGCGGCGAAGTGATGGCCGAACCTGACACTGCCCTGGTCAAATCAGGTGATGATGCGCTTAAACCGCTGGTCGCACGGGTTGATGGCCTGGTCAGGATAGAAGACGGCAAGATAATACTGACGTACGAGGAAAAGGATGAACGGAAGTACGACGATATTCCTGTGACCAGCCATATCATGGTCAAGCAGGGCGAATATGTGCGCGCCGGGGACAAGCTTATCGATGGTGTTAAGGACCCCCAGGACATATTGCATATCAACGGCCGGCAGGATGTATTGCGCTACCTGATCAACGAGGTTCAGATAGTATACCGCTCGCAGGGTGTGAGTATTAATGACAAGCACATCGAGACTATTGTCAAGCAAATGTTAAAGAGGGTGAGAGTTGAGTTCTCAGGTGATACTGATCTCCTGGTGGGAGACCTGGTTGACAGGCTGGATTTTGAAAACATTAATGCCAAAATGGAAGCGGAGGGTGGTGACCAGGCTGTGGCCCGCCCCGTTCTGCTTGGTATAACCCGTGCCTCACTCAATACCGATAGCTGGCTGGCGGCGGCATCGTTCCAGGAGACCACCAGGGTGCTGGCCGAAGCGGCGATCTGGGGAAAGACGGACAGGCTGCATGGTTTAAAAGAAAACGTCATTATCGGTAAGCTGATACCTTCCACGGTCACGCTGACACAGAAACTGGGCAAACCGATTAATCCGCTGCGCGACGACAGCCCCGAGGTATTCACGGAACCGGCTTCCGATTTTGTTAACCCTCTCACTATAGACGATGATGAAGCGGAAGAGGCCGTTGATATCCAGGTCGAGCAGGAATAGTCGCTTCACCACGGTAATTTATTTTAAGGTCCCCGCGTCACGCGGGGACCTTTTGTTTACAGGTTCCTCCGTTGTCAGTATTTTCAAAAGCGTGTGCTATAATGCTATCAAAAATTGGTTGGCTATCTTATATGCAGGAAGCTGAATCGCCGCGTGTGGTATCCGGCAAGATCGGGCCGGAAGAGAGTTCGCTGGACGTTAACCTGCGGCCCAGGCGGTTGGGTGACTTCATCGGGCAGCAGAAGGTCAAGGACAACCTTGATATAGGCATCAGGGCTGCCCAGAAGCGTGGCGAGGCCATCGACCACATACTTCTTTACGGTCCGCCGGGACTGGGTAAAACCACGCTGGCATTCATTATCGCCGGCGAGATGGGCGTTAATATCAAAGTCAGTTCCGGCCCAGCTATCGAACGTCCGGGAGACCTGGCTGCCATCCTGACCAACCTGCAAAAGGGGGACGTCCTTTTTATCGATGAGGTTCACCGCCTGAGCAGGATAGTGGAGGAGATACTCTACCCGGCAATGGAAGACTACGCTCTTGATATCATACTGGGCAAAGGACCGGGCGCCCGCAGCCTGCGCCTGAACCTGCCCCGTTTTACACTGATAGGTGCTACTACCCGCTTCGCTTCCATGAGTTCTCCGCTCAGGGACAGGTTCGGCTCGGTACACCGTTTGGATTTCTACGATGCCGGATCGATCGGTTTGATCGTGAAGCGCTCGGCCGAGATATTAAAGTTAAAGATCGATGATGAGAGTATTGACTTAATCGCTTGCCGGGCCAGGGGCACGCCGCGCGTGGCCAACCGCCTTTTGAAGCGTATTAGGGACTATGCACAGGTCAAGGCTAACGGTACCGTAAACAGCGGCTTGACAATCGAGGCCATGGGCAAACTTGAGGTCGACGAACTTGGGCTGGATGAGATAGACCGCAAGGTACTCCGGACCATAATACAGAAATTCAGCGGAGGCCCGGTTGGCCTGGATACCATAGCCGCCTCCATAAGCGAGGAATCGGACACCATTGAAGGTGTTTATGAGCCATTTCTGCTGCAATTAGGGTTCCTTGAGAGGACTCCCAGGGGACGCCAGGCCACCCGTCTTGCTTACGAACATCTCGGTATAGCATATAAAAAAAATCCTCCGCAGAGCAGTCTATGGTAAAATCAATCAATTTGACACCGTCTTAATATTCCGCTATAGTATATTCCATTAAAAGTCCTCTGGTGGTCAGAGCGAGGTGGTACCACCCGTTCCCATCCCGAACACGGAAGTGAAACGCTTCAGCGCAGACGATACTGAGGGAGGAATTCCTTGGGAAAATATGCCACTGCCAGGGACTTTTTTTATTGCCTTTTTTCCCGGCAAATATTCATCTAAGTCCTCCCCACTGAAGCTGTCATCGTTTGACTTGCAATATGGTTCAACATATAATTCATA
>JBFYUA010000138.1:0-5814 GCA_041300305.1 Dehalococcoidia bacterium
TCCGCTCAACAGCGACCGCATGGCCGTAGTCATGGCCCGCTGGTATCTCTCCAGGTCCATTACGTGGAATTTGAACCTTGTGGTGGAGCCGGCATCAAGCTTCCACGTGGTTATGCCACTGTCCCCGCATACAATGGAAACCGGCTCGAACCTGAAGACAACATCATCTCCGGCCTGTGACAGGGCCACGATGTTGCCCGCCGTATCCACCGCGTAACCTGCTCCATGCAGGAATCCGGCTGTGCTCCACATGCTGCGCTCCAGTGCACCGTATTTACGCAGCAATTCCGGGTTTACCGGGTCAAGCAGGCAGCGCAGCCAGTTCTGGCCGGATGACCGCTCCATGGCATAGATAAAATAGTTTTGCATAACCGGTGAAAGATGCTCCAGAATATCCGACTGCAAGAACCTGTAATGCGTGCCCCATTCCATCACCTTCCGTTCGGCAACCGTGAGGGCCACCTCGTCCCAGCATGGCATCCAGTAAACCGGGCAGGGCAGGTCGAAAATGGCCGCGTAGGAAGCCGGGTTGCGCTGAACGTTATATTCTATCTCTGCTGCCTTTTCTTTCAGTGGCGAACCGGTTCCTGCGTTGAGATAGATAGCCGCGCATTTACGCTCAAACAGTCCGGGATCTTTCAGTCCGGCCAGTGCCACATCACGGCACGAGCCCACTATATTAATGACCAGCGGTTCAGGGGATTGCCGGAGCACTTTCAGGAGAAAGTTTGCCGCACCGTATGTGGCCGGGTCGGCGCCGGGCTGGGTATCTGTCCGTGATGACATGGACTGAGACGTGCCGACGACCACAGGCACCGCTAGGCCGGTAATGAAGTTAAGCTGAGCAACCGCCGCCAGCGCGGGGTCTCCCGCCCAGGGCGGATAGTCGATCATGATCCCCTGCAAGTCGATATCGCCGCGGCTGGCCAGAGCATAGTTGCAGGCCAGGTCCCAGTGGTCATCCGGGTCCGCGTGCGGATGGAAGATATCCGTCTGGTGGAATATCGGTCTACTCATATCATCCTCCTGTTCAAATTATTTACTCAGCAAAGTCCTTTGGATTCCGCCGCCGCAAGGCAGATCGCCGGCAACACCCTTTCATAGTAATTCAAGGGTATATCCTCGCTGATCTGCAGTATGAAGGGGTGTCCCGTAAAATCGTCCATTATTCGCTTGAGATATGCGGCAATCTCATCCTGCGTTTTCTCTGCCAGGGAGGCGGGGAAATTGGGGCAGAGCACCTTGCCCGGCCAGGCGGCCAGCGCCTCTGCAGTGGTGACATTCCCCCCCATCTCGCCCAGCGAGAATGATTCGATCACGTCGATGGGCGCCTCGGCCAGCAGCGCTTTGAGGGCGGCCAGCCTCCCGTCCATGTGCACCGCATAGACCTTGCCCGCCTGCCGGCAGGCGTTGCCAAACTGCTGATAAAGCGGCGCAAGGTATCTGCCAAAGTAGCGGGGATTGGTCATGTCCGCCGTCACGTTGTCCGGCTGCCAGATTACCTCAACTTCAGATTCAAGCGCCAGTTTAAACTGCTCCTGCTGGCGCAGGTTCATGGCCTCCAGCAGTTCTTCTACCGGCCCGGGATTGTCCGCCAAATCGATGAAAAGCCTTTCCGGCCCGGCCAGCTCAATGAGCAGCTTCTGGAATGGCAGCCTGTCTACACGGCCCAGTACGATACCATCGTCTCCCAAATCACTGATTTTTTGCCGGATTGCCGCATCGCGCTTCTCAAAGACGGTGTTCTCGACTATGTAGCGCATGACCTCATAGTCCGGCGGGGACTTGATGTAATGCCGGCTTATCCAGTCGCTGCCATAGGTAGGGTCCTTGACGATGCGCTGCGAGATGTTACCCGCGGGGGTCTGATAGGTGCGCGTCTCCACCTGCCCGCCATCCTCCCAGGTGAAATCTATATGAAAAGAAGCCTCCTTGACTTCGGAGAGGTAGCCGGGGTGCAGGTGCCAGGGCGGAGCCAGCAAAGACACCGGCGGCTCGAAATAGAGTATCCCCAGGCCGTTATTGCGCGCGGCGCGCTCAATCGCACCGCTGCGCTGATAGCGGCTGTAGATAGCCACCGGTACCTGGTCCGGCTGCGTATTGCGCAACACAGCCATCATGCGCTGGTGGATAGTCATGCTCATATCTCTTTCATCCTCACCATTTCTTTTTCAGCATGCCGGCCACCTCTTCCCGTGCAGGTATGGATTCGATCACACCCAGCCGTGTTGTGGACAATGCAGCGGCGGCATTGGCGAAGCGGATGGCCTTGTCCAGCGGTATCCCCTGGGCCAGGGCGGACATGAACGACCCACTGAAGATATCGCCCGCCCCGGTGGTATCGACGGCCTGCACCGTCGGAGCGGGGAAGTGATTAACAATATCGCGTGTTACCAGTACAGAGCCCAGCGCCCCGAGCGTGATGATGGCAGTGCCGGCGCCGCGTTCCAGCAGCCAGCGGCCGGCAGCTTCGGCACTGCGCACGTCCTTCACCTCGATGCCGGTCAGTATGCCGGCTTCCGTTTCATTGGGCTTGATGATATCGATGCAGGGATAAAGGCCGTCAGGCAGCTTTACCGACGGCGCCGGGTCGAGGAAGGTCATCGTTCCCAGCTCATGGGCGCGCCGTATGCCGTAGAACACAGTGTCCAGTTTATTCTCAAGCTGAAAGCCCACCAGCAGCGACTTCTCCATTACCTCTTTGGCACGGTCGATGTCCTGTTTAGAGAGTTTCAGGTTCGCCCCCAGCGCCACCGAGATCATATTTCGCCCGTCTTTATCGATGAGGATGACACTGATGCCGGAATGTATGCTTTTATCAATTGTGACCAGTTCCCTGGAGATACCGACTTTCTTATACAGGTCGAGCGCGTATTTACCGTAGCTGTCCACACCTACCCGTCCGATAAATTTCACGTCAGCGCCGAACATGGCCGCTGCAATGGCCTGGTTGGAACCCTTCCCCCCGGCGCCCTCCACGAACTGGTCAGCGGTAATCGTCTCCCCCACCTCCGGCAGCCGCTGCCCTTTGAGGAAGAGTCCCACGTTGTAGCTGCCCACGATAGTAATAGCCTTCTTCATATCGATACCATCCTTTACTAATTAACCGGGGACCCGCAGCCGCATGAGCGGCGGATGATGAGCCTGGTGTCCAGCACCACGCGGCGCTGTGCCCGCGGCGCCGTGCCACCTATGCGCTCCAGCAGCATCTCCGTGCCGGTGCGGCCCATGTCATCCACGGACGCATTGACCGTGGTAAGCTGTGGAATAACCATTTGTCCAATTAAGGAGTCTCCGATGCCGGCAACGGCCAGTTCCCGGGGCACATCAATACCCGCCTGCCGCGCGGCATGGATGGCCCCCGCCCCCATCTCATCGTTGCAGGCCAGGATGGCCTGCGGGCTGGTTTTCCCCTTCAGAAGGCCGGAGGCGGCTTTCAGACCCCCATCAAATGTATAGTCACACCACCTGATCAGTTTATCAACAGGTGCAATACCTGCCTGCTTCAACGCCTCTTCATAACCTTCCACCCTTTGCACTGCGCCCGGCAGTGTTTTCGGCCCGGCCAGGCAGGCGATGCGCCTGTAGCCATGCTGTATAAGATGCTCAGTAGCCTGTTTCCCGGTGGTGAAATTATTAAAAATCACGATATCCACAAATGAGCCCTCGACCTCCCTGTCCAGCGCCACCAGCGGCAGGTCTTCCCCGCTGGCCTTCCGCAGCTGACCTGCATCCAGACCGCTGGTTACCAGCAGGACACCGTCGATGCGCTTTTCCGCCAGCAGGTTGAAATAGGCCATCTCACGTTCGCGGTCCTGCCCGGTATTACATAGCAGGAGACTGAACCCGGAGGCATAAGCTGCTTCTTCTACAGACTGCGCAAGACGCGCGAAGAACAGGTCGGAGATATTCGGGATTATCAGCGCAATGGACAGCGTTCCCTTGCGCGCCAACCCCCTGGCCAACCTATTCGGTTTATAGCCAAGTTCCTCGATGACCCTGAGCACCCTGGAACGCGTTCCCGGCGATACAGGACGCGGACCATCATTGATAACATAGGAAACCACGGGCAAGGATACGCCCGCCAGCCTGGCCACATCACGCATGGTAACCATATCGACTTAATCCATAATTCCTGCTTATTATTAGACTACACGTTTAGTCTAACAATTAATTTAACAACCGTCAACGGCTTAGTGCCGTGCAATTATTTCAGTTCTTCCCGGAATTCCCGCGGCGTCTTCCCCGTGGCTTCTTTGAAGACCGTGTTGAAGGTGGACTTGGAATTAAATCCCACCTCGTAGCAGATGGTTGATACGCTCATGTCGCTGTTATGTTCAAGCAGGCGCCGGGCTTCCTTTACACGAAAACCGTTGATGTAATTGCGGAAATTAGAGTTCACCTGGTCGTTGAGGAATTGGGATAGCTGATGCGGCGTTATCGATAGCCTGTCCGCTAAGGTCTGCAGGTTAAGTTCCATGTCCCGGTAGAGTTTTTCATCATCCATCAACTCGCCAAGCCTGTTCCTGATAACATCGGTGTTCAGTCCCAACAGCAGCGAACGCTCGTAGCGCTTCCTGCGTATCTCGCGTTTAAGCGCAAAAAAGAACTGCGGGTAATAGTCCTGCGTTATAAGGATGGATACCATGATACCTGAGTGCACGGTACCGCCCAGCAGAATCAGCAGCGAATCCGCCATGAACATGCCCGCTGAAAACAATACTATCGACAGCACGGAAGCCACAACCCTGATGCTGAGAATCCGCACCTCCTTTTTAACCTCAGGGCTGTTCCAGAACACAACCATGCCTTTCATTACGAATATGTCGTAACCAATGTTATAAAGGACGGCGGCAGCGAGCAGCAGAGACAATGGACTTTGCAATGGTGTGGTCAGGAATACGCGCAGTGCGTCTTGCTTGTAGCCGGTATCCTGGGCCTGGAAGATGATCTCAGCGATAAATACCAGGATGACAGGTAAAATATATACAATATCGGACTTTTTCAGCCTGGTCGTCCTGCCCAGCAGGGCGCTTATCGAGAACAGGTAGCTGGGTCCGAGAAAAAAACCGCAGGTGAAATACAGGAATATTGTAAAGGGATACTCAACCGGCATCCGGTTGGCCAGGAGGGCGTTGCCGAAGAGCATGATGCTGTTGCACAGCAGGTGGAAGAAACGCAGGAAGTTGGCCAGTTCCCCCTTACGGGCAATTACCTGCTGTACAGCCAGCAACAGGGCCAGGAAGCCGCCGAAATATACGAAATAGCTCAGTATCGACTGGAGCACGGGCATTACTTGACCGTTATCTCCCGTATCACCTTGTAAAGAGGTTTCAGTTTGTCGTACATCTTCAGGTATACCTCGTTGTACAGCCTGGCGTACACCTGCTTCGTATCCAGGTTGGGCTCAAAGACGTCACCCAGGTGGGTCATCTCAGCTACGGCAGTCTTGAAATCGGGATGCACCTTCACGCCGACGGCCGCATCGATAGCGGCCCCCAGTCCTGAGGCCTCGTAAACATGAGGCCGGGCGGCCGGCATGCCGAAGATGTCGGCCGTCAACTGCATGGCAGCGTTGCTCTGGCTCCCACCTCCGGCCACGCGCAGATCGGTTACCTTCACACCGCTGCGCTTTTCAGTCTTTTCCAGGCCCTCGCGCAGCGCGTAGGCCAGGCCCTCCAGCATGGCGCGGTATATATGCGCCCTGGTATGGTTGTCGCCGAATCCCACGATGGCGCCGCGCGCCTCGGGACCGGGGAAGCGCAGGCCGGGCGACCAGTAAGGCTGCAGGACCAGCCCGTGCGAGCCGGGCGG
>JBFYUA010000250.1:0-15314 GCA_041300305.1 Dehalococcoidia bacterium
ACGGACGGTGATATTTTCGGAAACCCTGGTATTGCAGGCCTGGACGAACTCGGACTTCCCATCGATTTCCACCGTGCAGAGGCCGCATTCCCCGGAAGGTTGAAGGTCGGGGTGGGAACACAATTGCGGGATATAAATCCCTGCCTTATTGGCCGCTTCAAGTATTGAACTTTCGCTGTCAGCGCTCAGGGATTTTCCATCAATGGTGAGATTTATTTTTGCCATGATGCAATAACCTCCGAAAATATCAGGCTACGGGCCGGGGCATGGTAATCCATTGTGGGCATACATGCAAAATAGTAGAATATGGCCGAACCAGTTAAACAATTTAACAGAAACTGGCTTCAAAATCAACCCCGGCTACGCTTATAGCAGGGAGATAGCAATTCATGCATGAAGGCAACAGGAAACCGGTATTCGGACTTAATCCCAATATCTTTTATCTGGGCGTTGTGAGTTTTCTCACCGATGTCAGCAGTGAACTGATATTCACGCTGCTGCCGCTTTTCCTGTCTAATGTGCTGCAGACCGGCACGGTCATCATCGGTTTTATCGAAGGCGTCGCGGAAAGTACCGCCTCTATATTGAAAGTATTGAGCGGCTGGTTCAGCGACAAATCAGGCAATAGAAAAGGGTTGTCATTCATCGGTTATGCTCTTTCAACGCTGGCCAAACCCTTCATGCTGATAGCCGGTACCTGGGGACCCGTCATGGGTATCCGCTTCGCCGATAGGTTCGGCAAAGGCATACGCACGGCGCCGCGCGATGCACTGTTGGCTGATTCCAGCAGTGAGAGCGAGCGTGGCAAGGCCTACGGTTTTCACCGGGCCATGGATACTTCGGGGGCGGCCCTCGGACTGGTGGCGGCGGCAGCGGTGGTTTTCCTGCTGCAAAGGGAGGTGGTAAACCTGCAGGTTGACACCTACAGGTGGTTGGTTATCCTGGGGATCATCCCGGCGTTTATAGCACTGTTCTTTTTCCTGTTTATCAGGGAACCGCTTAAAGAGCAAGCCTGCCGGCTTGCCCCTTCTTGTAAAGCAGGTGAAAACAAACCGGCGGCTGCATCCGCGCCTGCACTGAACAATAAATTCAAAATCTTCCTGTGCATTGTGTTTCTTTTCACGCTGGGCAATTCCAGTGACGCTTTCCTTATACTGCGCGCGCAGGACCTCGGCAACAATGTTTTTTACATAATCCTGATGATGATATTGTTCAACGCGGTTTACGCCCTTTTCTCCGTCCCTGCCGGAATGCTGTCCGATAAAATAGGCCGGCGCAGGGTCATCCTGCTCGGCTGGAGTGTCTATGCGCTGGTTTACCTGGGTTTCGCCGTCCTCGACCAGCCCTGGACGGTCTGGCTACTGTGGGGGCTTTACGGTCTTTACTATGGGTTGGCGGAGGGTGTGGCCAGAGCATTAGTGTGCGACCTGGTGCCGGAGGACAGGCGCGGCACGGCTTTCGGCATGTATCACGGGGTGGTTGGCATTACTTTATTGCCTGCCAGCCTGATAGCCGGTTGGCTGTGGCAGTCCGTGAACCCCGCCGCCCCCTTTTACTTCGGCGCCATTATGGCCGGTCTGGCTGTTATCGGTATGCTTTTATTCATCAGGAAATAGCCATTAACCAAGGACGATATTATCGATCAGACGGGGCTTGCCTAACCTGACCGCCAGTGATACCAGGGCTTTTCCTGCGATCGTGTCCAGTTCGGCAAGGGTCTGCAAATCGGCGATGCTGACGTAGTCTATTTTGGCCGCGGGTTCCTGTGAGATAAGGTCGGTCATGGCCTTGCGTATAATCACGGCGTCACGCTCGCCCTTTGCGAACATGTCCCCTGCCAGGCAGAGTGCCCTGTAAAGGACTGTTGCCGAGATACGCTCGTTCCCGGTAAGGTATGTATTGCGGCTGCTCATGGCCAGCCCGTCTTTCTCCCGTATGGTGGGGCACACAACCACTTCTAAGTTCATATTCAAATCCGCGGCCATTTTCTGGATGACCAGGGCTTGCTGGGCATCTTTCTGGCCGAAGTAGGCTTTGTGGGGCTGCACAATATTAAATAGCTTGTTGCAGACGGTGGTCACGCCGCGGAAATGTGTGGGCCTCGCTTTGCCTTCTAATGTGGCCGTTATACCCTGTACGTCCACCCACGTGTTGTACCCGCCGGCGTACATGTCAGCGCTTTCGGGTATAAAGACGATATCGGTTTTTACCCCTTCGAGCAGGGAGAGGTCGCGGTCGAGGTCGCGCGGGTAGGCCTTATAGTCCTCGTTGGGGGCGAATTGCGTGGGATTGACAAAGATACTTACCACGGCAACCGGGTTTTCCCGCCGGGCTATGCGCACCAGTTCGAGGTGCCCTTCGTGCAGGTATCCCATGGTAGGCACAAAACCCACATGTTCCGCGCATTTACCGCGCAGGGCTTTCATCTCGGGTATGGAGCGGGCGATCTGCATGAAGTGATTCTCAGAGGTCTTTCAGCAGCTCCTCATCCATGGTCGAGCCGTGCGCCGGGGACGGGAAAGCGCCGGATTGTGTTTCATTTACATATTCGGTAATAGCGGACTTAATGACCTCAGCCAGTTTTGCGTACTGCCTGGCGTGCCTGGGCACGAAGTCGGTAAACAGTCCCAGCATATCGTGTATTACCTGCACCTGGCCGTCACAGTGCGGGCCTGCGCCGATACCGATGGTGGGCACCTTCAACCTGGCGGTGACTATCGTGGCCAGGGGCGCCGGGACGAGTTCGAGCACTACGGCAAACGCGCCGGCCTGTTCCAGCGCGATAGCGTCGTTGAGCAAGCGCCTGGCTGAATCCGCTGTTTTGCCCTGCACACGGTGCCCGCTCAATTGATGAATGGACTGCGGGGTCAAGCCGATGTGTCCCATCACCGGAATGCCGCAATCCACGATGCGCTTGACCGTACCGGCCACTGCTGTTCCGCCTTCCAGTTTGACAGCCTGGCAGCCGGCTTCCTGCATGAACCGCGCGGCATTGCGCATCGCTTCGTCCGCGCTGATTTGATAAGTCATGAAGGGCATATCGCCGATAATCAGCGATTTGCAGGTACCTCGCACCACGGCTTTAGCGTGGTGGAGCATCTCATCCATGGTCACGGGGACGGTCGTTTCATAGCCCAGCATCACCATTCCCAGCGTGTCCCCGACCAGGATAAGCGGCACGCCGGCCTCGTCAACGATCTTAGCTGTAGAATAATCGTAAGCGGTAAGCATGGTGATTTTTTCACCTGCCCGCTTCATGTCCTGGATTTTGCCTATGGTAAAGCGCATGCCAGCAAGCCTGCCGCTATTTTGTGGCTACCAGGTCGTCCATCCAGGCATCGACGTTCCTGGTCGATTTGATGCGGTTACGCGAATCTAAGTACACCATCCTGGGCTTCACATGCGCTGCTTCATCAGAGGGGACCTCATGATAGGTGAGGATAATCACGATGTCACCCCTATTGGCCAGCCTGGCCGCGGCCCCGTTTAAACATATGTCCCCGGAACCAGGGTTGCCTTCGATGGCATATGTGCTGAAGCGGGCGCCGTTATGCACATTCAATATCTCGACCCGCTCGTAGGGAAGGATATCAGCAGCTTTCAGCAGGTTGCTGTCGATGGTGATGCTGCCTTCATAATCGATATTGCAATCAGTGACTCTTGCCCGGTGTATTTTACTTTTCAGCATGGTCCTGGTGGACATATTTATCAACTCCTTGCAGCAATATAATGTATGTTGCTATATCAATTTATCGGCGGACGCCGATGAATACAGGGATTCAAAATCAATGCCGAGTTCCTGGTATAAGTCATCGTAATAGGAAGATACCCGCTGACTGCGTCCCTCCAGAAGGTCACGTATCTCCCCGGCTGTTTCAAGGCTGAGATGTCCCCTGGCCAGTGCAATTCCGAGTGTCTTAAGCCCCATCAGGCGGTAGGTGTCGATGGCGTCAGGGCAGTCCCTGTCCAGTGCGGCAATATGTTTGCGTACGGTTTCAACATCGCCCCTGGCAATCGGGCCTGTCAGGCAACCGGGTATGCCCACGCGCTCGATATTGTTGACGGTCCCTTTCAGAAGGGGGAGCAGCGCTTTGACGGCCTCGTCGCGGGGTATGCCAAATGACTGCCAGAGGTCGGCGGATGTCTTCATGAGCGTAACGAGGTAATTGGACAGTGTGACAGCCGCCGCGTGATACAGCACCTTGTCGCCGGCTTTGAGCATTATGATATTGCCCTGCAGCGATGCCGCCATAGCGCGGGCCAGGGAAAGGCCGAATTCATCGCCTTCAATTGCAATAGTGGAGCCGGGTAAATTGCTTATGGCCTCCTCAATGCCGGCAAATGTCTGCAGGGGGTGCAGGCAGCAAACGTGTGCCCCGTATTTACAGACAGGCTCAAGGATATCGGTAGAATGTACGCCGCTACAGTGAATGACCGTTTGGCCGGGGCGCCATATCAGGTTGGCCGCTATGCCGGCGATAATATCATCGGGCGTGGTAATAAAAACCGCATCGGCGAGGTCGGCCACCTGCTGGGGAGAAGAGCAGATCGCACAGCCTTCGATTTTGGCGGACAGCCTCTGTGCCGACGTGATGCTCCTGCTGCTGGCGGCGACGACCGGATAACCCTGCCGCCATAGCTGGCAGGCAAGGGCCGTGCCGGTTACCCCGGCGCCTATAAATCCTATTGCCGTTTTAATTTGTCCCATATTGGCCTCGCAGACAATAAAAAAACCTTCCCGGCAGCATCCGAGAAGGTCAACAGCAGTCATCCTGTATACACCGTCTCGGTCATCGCTGATCCAAGCGGACTTTGTATTAAGTTATAGGCCCTTTGTCTCACCGCCTTGCAGGTCGATGGACAATACTATGATATGGATATTTTATTCATTTGTCAACAGGGATTGCAAAAGGGATAAAGCTACTCATAATTTGAACTCCCAGCGGCAATAGTAATCGTTTTCATCCTCGCGCGGAGGTGTTTTAAGGCAATTTACCTGTATCGCCGGATTAAAAAATGACGCGTAAAGCCGGTTTAGCCTGACTTCGACGTTGTTGCAGATATCATTTTCCCTGCCGCGTCCCTCACGTTCCAGCGCCTTGACGGTCGGGCAATGCGTGACCTTCCAAATAACGTGATTGTCGCCCAGCACCTCAAAATCCCATTTAAGGTTCCATGCCCAGGGGGTGAGCTGAAAGGCTTTCATCAAGGATTTCACATCCTTTCCCTGGATGTTGAAGTTTTTGGTTATCTTTTCCATCTCATAGCCGCACAGTTTTTCCCACACAGCTATGTCGCAGGCCAGGGCCTCATCATTGCCTCGCTTGTCCATAAGCGCCAGGTACCAGAAGCCGTCGAGCGCCTTATACAATTGGGAATATGTTTTGATCAATTTTTCCAGGGCATCATAGGAGAAATCGCTCGGTTTCAGGTTCGGGTTAAATTCACCGCTGTAATCTTCCAGTTTACTCAATTTTCCCTCCGTAAGTTACGTTGATATGTTCCGGGCGCCTGTCAGCAGACAAATAACAGGCTACTTATTATAAAACTAACCGGGGTTGGCAGCGCCTGCAAAAATTTATCTTTTTTACATCAGTGTCGATTAAACTATTTGAGAAGTGCATCACGCAGACGCCGTCCTGGCAATGGCCCAGGCCAAAAGTATGTCCCAACTCATGAACTGCTTCCTTTTGCGCCCGGTCTATCAAAAGCGCAGTATCCCCCGGCAACCCGTAGTTTTCCTGTTTGAGCAGGGTCAGCGATATTACAGCTATCCTGTTAGGGTAATCAGCCTGCCCGAAGACAAAGTTCAGGCCCCGGGAAAAAAGGTTGACATCGGTGATGCCCAGCAGCCTTGCGTCCCTGTCCTGATATCGTTTTAAGCCCGCCAGTACCAGGTCGGCGAGGTACTGGTTCCTGTCCGCGATGTAGGAACCCTCCGGGATACTTATGACCGGCTTCAGCCTGACAGTGTTGCCGAAAGCGCCGACGAGGCCGGCGGATATCCCCGCCAGGACGCTGCTATCTATTTCGCCAATTGGTTGAAGGTCGATTGCCATTGCCGGGTCAAGAAAGCCAGGCCATTATCTGGGCCAAAACCGGCCCCTGGTTGGCCCTGGTTAGTTCAGTAACCATGATATTCCTGTTTTGCCGGATGGTGTCGGCCAGCGGGTGCGGTTTCAGGGTTATGGTGCCGAGCACCTTTTTGGGACTGCTAATGGCGGCCTGGACCGCTGTAATGAAGCGCGGACAGAAAAGCTCCATTTTGCCGATCTCATCGATAACAATAATTTCGTTGTTAGCTATGGCATTATAAATAGCATCCACTCCTATAGTATCCAGGACGTTGATATCTATGCCATACTTTCCGACACGGAACGGGCTGTCTATGGCAATATGGGCAAGCACCGCCTCTTTTCCCTCGAGCGTAACTATACGGAAGCCTTCACGTATACCTACGCTCCTGATCTCCTGCGTGAAAAAACCGCCGGCATTGCGCTTGGACTGTGATATAGCCTGCCGGATAAGGGTGGTTTTACCTGTGCCGGGCATGCCCGTGAGCAGATAAGCTTGACCCATCAACTCTCTTTGGCGGATTCAGGCTGCTTCTTTTTAGCCACGGTCTTTTTGGGAGCCTCAGCCTTTTCGGCTGCTTCGGGTTTGACCGCGGTATCAGCCTTTTTGGTTTTCACCGGAGCTTTTTTGGGTTTATCCGCCTTTTCAACAACCTCGACCTTTTTTTCAGCTTCCGGCTTCTCTTTCTTGGGCGCCGCCTTTTTAGCCGCTGTAGCGGCCTTGGGCTTCAATATGTCGGCTATAGCTTTAACAGGCTTGGGCAATTCCTTCTCTTTCTTGACCGGTTCTTTGACAACCGGACGCTGCCCGCCGGCCAGCACAGCTAAGGCCTTACGGCGCTCTTCAGACTTCTTCCTCTTGCGCCGGTGTTTGATGATGGCCATCTTTTTACGTTTGTTCATTTCCTATCCTTAACAGACTTCTTTTTATTAGAATGTCCACAGTATTATCGCTAAAGTGGCTGAGGATTTCAAGCCGGGCCTGTTTTACGGGCCGTATTTTCGGCGGACCATGCCGGAGACACCATTTAAAAGTGCAAAGACCTGTTCGACGGCATCGTGAGAGAGGGATGCCAGGCCGCAGGTAGGGGTTATGATGCTTTGCCGCACCAGGTCCCGTATGGAGATGCCTTCACGGGTAAGCGGCGCCAGCGCTTCAGTGAAGCGGTCATAGATAGTGGCTGCTGATTCTTTTTTCAAAAGGTCTTCATCGTTGGGCACGATGCCCCAGGATATGGCCTTGCCTTTCCTGACGAAAGAAGATAAATCGGACTGGTAGCAGAGAATTGAATCGAGGTAGTTATAGGCGTCAAAGCTGATAATATCAACCGGTAAGTTTAAAAGCAGCGACCAGTCGGTTGCACCGCAGCAGTGGATACCTTTAAGCCCGGATATCCCCGCCAATACTTCGCCGATTAATTGCGAGATCTTTTCATTGGGCAGCGCTACAAACGCGGACCCAAGGGAAGTCAGGTAGGGTTCATCGATAAATATCACGGTCCGCCGGGCGATGGAACCCAGGAATTTCTCCTGCCAGGAAGCTTTTAATCTCAGGAACCTGCCGATTGCGTCCGCCAGCGTATCATCGTAAATAATGCCTTTCCCCGAATTGTCCGTGACACATAAACCCCAACTGATGGGACCGATAAGCTGGCCCTTGGCTACGGGTATCTTTGATTTTTGACCCGAGGCAAAGCTGTATAACCCGGCGGCGTACTCTTTGCTGACCCGGTAACTATCACTGTTGCCTTCGAATGAATCAGAATACAGCCGTTCCAGCTTGATGTCGAAGTCCAGCGCCCTTTCGAGCCGTATCTTTTCACTGTCAATTACGATGCCGGGGAACCCCTCGCTGTACTGGATATACATATTTTCCAGGTTAACCCTGCGGGTCAATTGCGGCCAGGCGGGCAGGTCTACGAGATATCTACTTATCGCGGCGCATGCGGTAACCGGGTCAATGTAGGGCACACTGCCGATATGGGTTGCCGCACAGTTGAAGTTCAGTTGCATCGATACAGACCGCTTACCTGATATATTTACTTATGATGATGCCGAGGTCGGCTTTAATTTTATCCGTGATCAATTTGGGATCGGTTATTATAGCGTTTTCGAGCGCGTGGCTACAAACACAAGTTTTGTCTGAAGGCAGATTGGTAATTGCATGGCGTAGCGCTTTTTTGGCCACAACCAGGCTTTTTCTCAGGTTGGACACTACCATTTCAACTGATACTGTTTCACTCACTTCGTTCCAGCAATCATAGTCGGTGACGATTGCCATCATACCGTAACATATCTCCGCTTCGCGCGCTAATTTCGCCTCGGGCAAGGCGGTCATCAGGATAACGTCAGCGCCCCATGACCTGTATAATTCTGATTCTGCCCTGGTCGAAAACTGGGGGCCTTCCATTACTATACAGGTGCCGCCGTCGTGTGCGCGCGTGCCTGTTTTGTGAACTGCATCGTAAAGGAGGTCGCTAAGTACAGGACAGTAGGGATCGGCAAATGCTACATGCCCGACAATGCCGTTACCAAAAAATGTGTCGGGCCGCAGGAAGGTACGGTCGATGATCTGGTCGGGTATGACGATATCCGTGGGCTTGATCTTTTCTTTCAGGCTTCCTACTGTAGATATGGCAATGATATACTCCACACCCAGGGATTTAAGGGCGTATATATTGGCTTTAGAAGGCAGTTCAGACGGACTAAAACGATGTCCCACGCCATGGCGCGGGAGAAATGCTGAACGCACGCCCTCGATATCTCCCAGCTTAATTGCATCGCTGGGGTCCCCGAACGGGGTGCTGATGCGGACTTCCTTAACATGGGACATGCCCTCCAGTTCATAGAGGCCGCTGCCCCCGATGATGCCAATCCTGGCTTGCTCCATTAGTTAACCTCCTCGCGTAATTTGAGTATACTGCGCCGGAACGGCGGTTTGACTATTCCTTTGTCCGTAATGATAGCATTAATGTATTTAGCAGGCGTGATATCGAAAGCCGGATTTGCCGTCCGGACACCGGGCGGTGCGATTTGGACTCCCCTAATCTGCGTAATTTCCTGCCCGTCACGTTCCTCGATGATGATTTCCCGGCCTGATTTAACTGTAAAATCTATGCTGCTGAGCGGGGCGGCGATATAAAAGGGTATATGGTTTTCCTTTGCCAGTACTGCCACTGAATATGTGCCGATTTTATTAGCGGTGTCACCGTTTAAGGCTATGCGGTCGGCGCCGGTTATTACGCAGTCTATAATATGTTTGCTCATAAAGAAGCCGGCCATGCTATCGGTAATCAGCGTTACCGGGATATTCAGTCCTTGCAGTTCCCAGGCGGTCAACCTCGCTCCCTGCAGCAGGGGCCTGGTTTCGTCCGCATAGACGCTAATCCTCTTGCCCTGTTCGACAGCCGCTTTGATTACACCGAGGGCCGTCCCGTATTGCACGCCTGTAGCAAGTTGTCCTGTGTTGCAGTGTGTAAGAACGGTAAAACCGTCAGCGAGCAGTGCCGCTCCTGATTTGCTCAATTTAGCCATAGACAGCTCTTCTTCACGGTTAAACGCCACGGCAGTTTTCAGCAGCGCCGCTTTCATGCCGGGGACGGTTTTTGATGATCCGGCGGCACTGCGCATGATATGGACGGCGTGAAACAGGTTGACCGCGGTTGGCCTGGCCGCGGCAAAGGCAGCAAATATGCTCTCAAGCCTGTCCCTGAATGCCGGGACCCCGGTATCTTTTATGGACAGCGCGCCCACGAAAATACCATAGGCTGCGGTTATGCCGATGGCCGGGGCGCCGCGCACCCGCAGGTCCTTTATTGCCGAGATAACATCCCGGTAGTCCCTGAGCTCTAAATATCTTTCAGCCAGTGGCAGTTCAGTCTGGTCAAGTATCCTGATACGGTCACCCAGCCATTCTAAGGGTTTCATGAAATTTGCCTCCGGTATGTTTGCTGCCATCCGCATATATAAAGGGCAGCCAGGTGGCTGCCCTTTATTATATCTAATCCGGGGGACTATTACATGGGTGGCGCTGATTTTGCCAGGGCCTTCTTTTTCCGCCTGACCAGGAAGATTATTACCAGTACAATTATCCATACCGGTGAGAAGACAACTAACCAGATGAGGATACCCAGGATGATCTGGCCCAAAACTATTAAGCCGTCTACGGCCGCCTTGAAGATCCCGGCCACATCCCAGGTGCTTTCACCGAGGGGCCTGGATTTGTTCAAGGTGACTTCGACCAGCGACATATCCGAGGTGCGCTCCAGGTACTGCATTTTGCCCTTTACCCTCTCGATATTTCCCCTCACGTTGGATAACTCACGCTGTACCTCGAGTATGTCCTTGACGTTATCGGCCTTTTTCAGCAGTTCGAGGTATTGGGCCTCGGTGGCCTGGTAATTTTTCAGTTGGGCCTCGAGGTCCATGTACTGTTCAGTGACGTCCTGGCTGTTGGTATTTTCATAAGTTACTTTAACCGCCAGCGCCCTCAGTTTCTGCATGACATCGTTAAAACTGCCGGCCGGGACCCTGATCGAGATATAGCCTGTGGGATACTCCTGGTCCGCGCGCTGGTTGGAGGAAACCACGTAGCCTTTAGCCTGGCCGGCGATAGCGGTGATATCAGCCTGAGACTTGCTTATATCGCTGACATCCATGGTGATTGAGCCGGTCCTGACTATTTTACGGTCCGTGGCGGATGTCTCACCGGAACCTCCTGCGCCGTTGCTTTCCGGCGCGTAAGCCCTGTCCGCTGACATCGACTTTGACGCCAGGAAAGCAGGCGGGGCGGACGGTGCGGGACTGCTGGTCGTTGACTGGCTGCTGCAGGCAACTGAGACAAGCAGTGCCGCCAGCGTGACTATCATGAGGACTGATTTGAGCCGATACTTCATGGCACCTCCATAATTCGTGGTTTAATTATCTATTTTACAATGGGATTCACCCTGGCCGGCAAACGCAGATTTGTCCCGGGCAAAGCCTGGTTGATTGTATTGCCGGAATTGCCATCCTGCGTGGTGTTGGTTTGGTTATAGTTTTTATCATTGCTTCCGTCGGTGGTGGAACCAGTTGGATTATTCAAACCGCCCTGAGGGGGCACGTTCTGCAAATTCGGCTTAATAAAGGGCCGCGGGTCAGCGGGGTTAAGGTTATTATTGCCGGGAGGAATGTATTTTGGCCTGTCGGCAGGTACTGCGGGTACTATATTGGGTTTGACAGCAGGCGGCAGGAACTGCTGATTGTTATTCAGGTTAAGCTGTTGTTGGGCGCGTTCATTAGCTAATTTGGTGCGGCGTATCACTTCCAGTAAAGCCGGTTTGGCGGATTCAGGCGCTTTCTCGAGCGCGTCCTGCAATACGGCCAGGCTTTTGGCGGTGCTGGCATTCATGGTGTTCTTCGCCCTGTTGATGTTGATGGCTGCCAGGTTGGCCGGCGGGAGGGGTTTTGGGGGAAGCGTCACGTTACCCTGCCGGCCGCCGGGTACCACGGTTGTGTCCGCGCTCTTTTCAGAGGGCGCAACAGCAGCAGGCGCGGGGGCGGAGAAGGCCGTTGACGGGACAGTCGAAGCTGCCGATGCTTCCCCGGACGTAGAGGAATTGGCCTCCTCGTATTTGCTTATGAAATGCTCGGCCTGGGCAAGCTGATAGTCCATCTTTGTGGTGGTAGTGGCAACCTTATCCGCCTTGCCCTGGCGTGCCATGGCAACGATTTCGCCGGCTCTTTTCTCTGCCAGGCGCGCATAAACCTCGGCCCTGTCCACATCTGACTGGGCAAAAGTGACCTGTGCCTGTTCCACGGCCAGTTTAACACCATAGAGTGGTTCGTCCGGCAGGGCTTCCGAAGAGGCTGCTACCGTTCCGCTGGATGCGATGACAAAGACCAGCATGGCGGCCATAGATATCGCCATGGCACGGCGCCAGTTAAAAGCTGCGGACTTGTCCGGGACCGGTTGCCGGCTGACATAGTCCTGGACGCCCTGCAAGCGGACCTTTGCCCAGTATTTAAATTCCGGCCTCGGTTGAATGGGGTAGGCCCTGCGCTTGACGTCATAGGTAGTCCTGAGCAACAGGTCCAATTCAAGCGCGAATTGAGGGTAGTCGCTCAGGCAGCTATCCAGGCTTTCGCCGGCGGACAACCGTTCAAAGCAATCGTTGAAAGCTTCTTCGATTTTATGCGGCATCGAATTTTCCGTAGAGCAATTTCCTGAGTGAGGCCACCGCGTTGAATTGCAGGGCTTTTACCGTGCCTTCGCTTTTGCCCAGCGCCAGGGCCACTTCAGTTATCGACAACTCTGAAATAAAACGCATAGTGGCTACCTCGCGCTGTGCGTCGGGCAGCTTTTCCAGTGCGCTTTTAAGCTGATAAACCTCAAAATTCTGTTCCGTCATGTGCACCGGGTCGCCGGAGCTTATGGCATCCGCTTCCTCCAGCGGCGCCTTTTTTTCCTTGGCCACCTTCCTGACATGGTCGATGACCCTGTTATGGGCAATCCTGAATAGCCAGGCCGTGAACGGGAGGTCACGCCACTTGTAGGATTTGATCGCCTCGTAAGCTTTAATAAACACGTCCTGCGTTAAGTCCTCGGCTTCCGCCTGGCTGTGTACTTTGACATAAATGTACCTGTAGATCTTATCGAAGTGCAGATCATAAATATACGTAAATGCTTCCCGGTCTCCATTTACGGCCCTCTGTACTACTTGTTCTTCAATTAACACCAGGCTTACTCCAATTTACCCGGTGTCTATTATATATAAACGTATTAAGTTGTAAAAAGTTTATGTGACTGGTTTTGTATGATATAAATGTACATGGGATGGATATCCCGGGAGATCGAATGGATTGGGACATTCGGGGAAAATACTGTATGGTTAGCGGCGCCAGTTCGGGCATCGGGCGCGAGATTGCGCTGGGCCTGGCAAAATTAGGCGCCCGGGTGATCATGGTCAGCCGGGACCCCGTTAGGGGGCAAAAAGCGCTTGACTATGTAATTGGCAATAGCGGTAACCGGGCGGTGGAACTGATGCCGGCCGACCTGTCCTCGCAGGGTGAGGTCAGGGGACTGGCGACAAGATACCGGTCAAAGCACGACCGGTTACATGTTTTGATAAATAACGCGGGGATAATCAGGGACAAGCGTGAATTGTCGGTGGACGGTATCGAGATGACGTTCGCTGTGAATTACCTGGCTTACTTCATGCTTACTAATTTACTACTTGACCTGCTCAAGCAAAGTGCGCCCGCCAGGGTAGTCAACCTGACCTCGGCGATACACAGGACCGCGCGCCTGGATTTCGGGAATCTGCAGGGTGAAAAGAAATACCATAGAGACCGCAGCTACGCTCAAAGCAAGTTGGCTGACATAATATTCACCAATGAGCTTGCGAGAAGGTTGGAGGGCACAGGGGTCACGGCCAACAGCGTATGCCCGGGCGCGGTATCATCAAACATTTGGGCAAATTCCAGCGGGGCTGTCAATACATTTTTCAAGGTTTTCATGAAGGGGCCGGGGCAGGGCGCAGTGCTGCCGCTATACGTCGCGGCGTCCGGGGATACGGCGGGCCTTACGGGCAAATACTTTCAGACCGGGCAGCACTTAAAATGGGCTGTTGTAAAGGCAGGCGGGTCTATTTGCAAACCCTCGAACCAGGCGTGCGATATTGAGACAGCCGGGAAGCTGTGGCGGATCAGCGAGTCGCTAACGCGCATATCAAGTTAGCAACAGTGGGACAAATTGCTTCGCTCCGCTCGCAATAACGTTTATACGCCTTCATTGCGAGGGTGAGCCAAAGCTGCGAGCCGAAGGCGTGGCAGGCAGCGACGAAGCAATCTTGTGGCAGCCTCAGTCCATCTTCTTGGGGATGAAGCCCGATTTCTTGACCCACCAGAATGCCAGGACTGTAGCAATCAAAGTTGAGCCAACCAGCATGGTAATGTACCAGCCGATGTCCTGAGGTCCCATGCCGAAAGCTGAATTGCCGAAGATGGTTGCCAGCGTGTTGGGCACCAGGACAGCGGTGCCCAGCACCGTCAGGTATGTCATGAGGTAGGCCATGCGGTTATTCATGGCCTGCAGCTGGTTGTTATATATCGTCTGCAGGACTTCCAGCCCTGAGGCCAGGACGTCCGACATATGCTCGGCCAGGCCGATCTGGCGGCTGACATCCCCCGCCAGCAACTCGATCCGCCCCAGCAGGGCAGGTTCATTGGTCAGCAGGTTGGCATCGCCGTAACGCAGGTCGTGCACCACATCAATGGTATCCCAGAGCGCGTCCAGGTAAGTAATCAGGGCGTGTTTCATGTTATATATCTGCGGGCCCAGCAGGTTGCGCGGCGTATCGGGGTCCATGAGTTGCTTGTTAAGCGCGTCGCCGCGTTCCTCGATTTGCCGCAGGTGCTCAAAATTGCGGTCATTATTCTGGTCGATAATGCGTATCAGCAGCATGGTGAGCTTATCTTCGGTTGACAGGCCTATGGGGACCTTGGAGAGTATGGTATTGGAATAGCGGCGCAGACGGGTAAAGCGGCGGTCCACCAGGATGGGGTGGATCGTGAGTATGAAATTCCTGCGCAGCAGGAGAAGTGTGTGGAAGGACTGCACGTCGATATTGTCGTTAATCCGTATCTGGATGGAGGGCAGTTTGATGCCCATCTCATGTTCGTAGTCCTCGTAGAGCAACCTCTGGTTATCGGCCAGTGCAGTTATAAGCTGATCGCTGAAGCCCAGAAGGGCAGCGCCGCCGCGGATATCAATTTCAGAGTCGGCAGTGCGGTAATCAACCCAGGCCAATACTGAATTTTCGAGGATTTCGAGGAAGCCTGCCGGTGAATCCGAATCCTGCAGGACCACTTTGCCGTCTTTGCATATGGCGGCGCAGAACCAGTGCTTTTCAAAACTCGGGTTCCCATTTGCCGGACCCGGGGAGCAGATATTGCTATCCCGGTTAAGTGCCTGTTCCATACTCACAATTTGGCCGTTTATACCTGCTTACAGCCCCTTATTAAACAGCATCAGGGCCAGGTCGGCCATGCGGCAACTGTAGCCCCATTCATTGTCGTACCAGGCTATGATCTTGACCATGTTCCCGCCCAGTACCATGGTCTGCAGGGAATCGAAAATGGAGCTGTTCTGGTTGCCCTTGAAATCGCTGCTCACCAGGGGTTCCTCGCAGTATTCCAGTATCCCCTTCAGCCTGGCTGCCGCGGCCTCCTTGAAGGCGCTGTTTATCTGCTCAACCGTAG
>JBFYUA010000267.1:0-5229 GCA_041300305.1 Dehalococcoidia bacterium
CAGTTATATTCAGGCTGGACGATGTAGCAGAGGGATTCAACGAGGACGTGGTGCTGGAACTTATCCAGTTGTTTAAAAATAACGGGGTTCCGCTGGATCTGGGCATCGTGTCAAATGCCGATAATACAGACTCGTTCAAACTGGCGTGGCTGCAAAAGTACATTGACCAGGGTATCGTAGGCATAAGCGTGCATGGTTACGACTGGACATATTACCAATTGGCCACGAATAACAAGGAAATTGATTACCAGCTCAATATGACTGGAGATACATGTTCTGTTAACTATGCCAGTGGCACCAGTCGGGTGGATAATTCGGAGATCACATTGACCTACGCATATATCAAATCAAAGTTAAAGAAAGCGCGCAGCCAGTACCTTCAGTATTTCGGAGTGAGCCCTGTAGCCCTTACCGTGCCCACCGATTATTTCGATGAAACAGGCTATAAAGCAGTGCAGGACGCCGGGTTCAAGGTATTTTCAACTCATATCTCTGTAGAGACCCGTCCATCGGTTGAGCGGGTGGACTACTGGGGCAAAAAGGACCCCAATGGTATGTACCGCATACCCACTGCAAGCGACGTATGTGTGTGGGAACAGTGCGTTTGGGGAGAAATTATCGATATCAGCAAACCGGCAGGCATAACAGGTTACTGTCAATACTACGGGGCCTGGGAGGATGCATTTTATAATGAGTTAAGCACCAATACCTGCCAGTATCTTGGTTACCTGGGAGTTGTTGCCATAAGCCTGCACCCTGATGCATTCCTGGATAGGTACGGCAAGCCAGACCTGGCAAAAATAAAAAAAGTGGACGCCATCGTCAAGTGGGTCAAGACTTTTGCCACGATAACGACATTTGAGCAATGGTACAATTATACCGAAGGGAAAAAAACAACACCCTGACAAATATACTGATATTTTATAATTTATTGCTTCCGTACCAATCGATGTACTCTTTTATCCCCTGCTCAAGCGTTGTTGCCGGTATGTATTGGAAAAGTTCGATGGACTTATCCATATTCGCCAGGCGGTTAAATATCTCGATTTCTTTTGATCTGATATTATCGTAATCGACATAATTTACCTTCACCTTTCCACTCAATTTCAATGCTTTCAGTATTACCCCGGCCAAAGTGTTTATGGATACCGCCCTGCCTGTGCCCACGTTAAAAGCCTGGCAGGCGCCTTTCCCGCTGATCGCGGTTAGCAGTGACAGGTAGACGCTGTCCTCCACGTAAGTGAAATCACGTGTCTGATTGCCATCCCCATATATTGATATCTCCTTCTGCTTCAATGATCTTTCCACGAAACGGGAAAACACGAAACGATCGTCCTGACGCGGACCGTAGGTATTGAAATAGCGCAGAATAGTGTATTCGAGGCCGTATTTCTGGTAGTAGGCCCTGCAGTAGTGTTCACCTATCATTTTAGTCAACGAATAGGTGGATTTATGATTGAAAGGGCCCTCCTCGGTCATGGGTTTCAATGAATCGCCATATACCTCGGAAGAAGAGGCAAAAATAAATCTTTTAACCTTATGCCCGGCTGCCAGCGCAATGACTTTGGATGTGCCGATAACCTCAACATTGAGCACGTTAAGGGGATCTATCTGGGTCTCTTCCACTCCCACTACTGCTGCCAGGTGAAAAACCATGTCAATACCCTTGAAGAGAGGTGAAATCGTTTTGGCCTTGTTTACATCCAGTTCGTAAATAGACAGGTTTTTATGGCCTTTGAGGTGCCCTATTTTATTACCGCACAGCATCGTATCGATGACAGAGACCCTGGCGCCGAGCGCAAGGAGCATTTCGACGAGGTGCGACCCGATGAAACCGGCCCCGCCGGTCACCAAAATGTTACGGTTGGCATATTTTTTTAAAATTTCACTCATCTCGCCCTGACCTTCATATTCGTTACAGGTTTATTTTCCATTATAAATCTTGCGGCGCCAATACCCATGATCTATATTCAAGCACGCACATTTTCCACTGTCTTTGAACCTCCTCCCAGATAGGGTGGTTTAGCCTCGGACTGTTTCCCGGCGCCCGCGTTACCGATCCTTATAACCCTTTCACGCCGCCGGTAAACGCCGCCGGCAAGGATGATATCAATGAGCGCCCTGATCATAAGAAAGTCCAGGAACTGCTTGTAGCCGATCACAAAGAGGGGTGAATAAAGCATCAGCTTCATATCATCCTCGGCTATGAGGATGGCCAATATTGATTGTAGAATCTGCAACGTGAGAAAGAGTGAAAAGGCCAGCAGGAGAGTCATCCATTCCCCATACACAATCATTAGAGCAGAAGTCACCATGACGACCATGCTGGCGGCGGGGACCAGCGTCATTGAGATCAACATGTACGGGAAAGTCAACTTATGTAATATGCCGAACCTGGGGTTAAAAAAGGTATTTCGGTGCTTCCAGAAATTCTGGTAGTCGCCACGGAACCAGCTAAGGCGCTGCTTATAGACGTCATGCAGGGTTTCCGGCGCCTCGGTGTAACAGACAGCTTCGTTGTTGCCGTGAAGAATGGCGTGGGCTTTAAGCAGCTTGATGGTGATATCGAAATCCTCCAAAAGGAAATCCGGATCATAGCGGCCCACCTCGTCCAAAGCCGTACGCCGGAAGGCGCTGAAAGCGCCGGCGGCCACGGTCAATGAGCCAAAGTACTCGAAGGCCCGCCGTAATAACTGTATCTGTACTATGTACTCCAGCGCCTGCAGTTTAGTGAGCCAGGTGTCCCTGTTGTAAACCTTCAGGTTTCCGGCGACACCGGCAACCTGCGGATCATCGAAACCCTTGACTATCTCCTTCAGTGCCGCCCTGGCAATCATACTGTCGGCGTCCACAGTGACCACAATCTCTCCCGCAGCAAAAGCCAGGCCGGTATTCAAAGCGGCAAATTTCCCACCGTTAGGGCGCCGTATGACTTTTACCCCCTGGTTAATGTACCTTGAAGCTACCTCGTATGTCGCATCCTGCGAGCCGTCATCTACCACTATAATTTCCTTATAGGGATAATCCGCCTCAATCAGTGTCTCAATGGTCCTGGCCACAACCTTTTCCTCATTGAAGGCGGGCACGATGATGCTTAATTTTGGCAAATAGTTGCTGGGCTTTAATTCCTCTCCCTTTTGCTTTATCTTATGTATAATTGCCAGGGGCACCGTGAGGAAATTCATCAGCATGGTAAATACCAGGGAAACCAGCAGGATAATGGTTGCAAAATTGGTACCGCTCCAGCTCAGCAATACAGTGAACAGTATAAAAACTAACAGGAAGATGATCAATAATGAAGTGGCATTTTGCAGCCAGGAGGGTCGCGACTCCCGTATTCTTTTTCCTGCAACGATCCTTGAAATGAAGTGAAAAAGCAGGACGCCGACAAGAATAGCTACCGCGATCCAGATTGATTCCAGGGGTAAAAAATACAGTATGCCTACGACCAGTACCAGGAACACGGTTGCAGTGAAGATTACTGCGGCAGCATTCATATAAATATCCCTAAGCCGTTATAACTCCAGGTTGCCCGTATTGCGCCTGGCCTGCCTTCATACCAGCCTGCCAAGATCCTGCCATTCAAGAATTTCAATCTTCTGCTGGCGGGCGATCTGTTTGGCCTGGGCAGTGACATTCGGAATGCCCAGAAAAGCCTTATTGCGTACTCCGGCATCATAAGCAGCCGAATCGAACTGGGCAATCTCGTTGGCGTCCACCGGTTGCCCCGAGGGATCGCCTGCGATAGCAACCGCGATTGTAGGAGTGATAATTTTGTCGTCCCTCCTGGCAACAATATCAAAGACGTGTTCCGTACCGGATTTGCCGGATATCTTTGCCGTCTCGTAAACCTCGTAGCCGCGGCCCCTGAGGAACCTGACAATAGTGGCCCTGGCATTGGATGATTCCCTGTTCGCCTGCTGACCTCCCGGATAGCCCGTCTCTTGAGTGCCCGGTATAACTACCTTGGACTTCGGCAAACCGGTTATATCGGTAACAATTTTACTCAGCGTCTTGGCCTCGAACACCCGTATAATTTGCTTGTTGGCGAAGTTAATTGCTTCCTGACTTAGCCTGGGTATGGCAATGACCACCTTGTAGTTGAGGCCAATATCGTACGCCATAGTGTCAAATTTAAACAGCCCCTCAAGCCCTACTTCCGCCTCGCCGGGCGGCGCCACCAGTATCCCTATGCCGAGATTTATTTTGGCCAGGATATCATCCCGCCTGGCCAGGATATCCACCGTATGCATGGCACCAGAACTGCCGGCCAATTGCGCCAGTTCCTGCACCTGGTATCCCTGCAGCCTTAAAACTTCAACCAGCTCGGTTTTCGGCTTCAACTGGAATTCCAGCCATCCTTTCTTATCCGGACTGAAGGTGTAGGAATAGACCACGATCTCCCTGAGTTCCCCGGCGCTCCAAATCTTCCGTGTCCTCAGATTGCGCCATCTCATCACAGGGACGGTGAATACCTCATTGCAGTCAAGGCATCCATAATGCATGCCCACATTGCGGTAATCCGTGCCGATGAGCCTTAGTTCATTATGACACTTGGGGCATATATACCTGTTATCCTGCTTGAATTCCCTGTCCAAGCCAACATAACCGCATGAAAAATGCTCTACAAGCTGGCCCTTGACAAGGTTCCCGGAATTACATTTCGTGCAGCTCTCCAAAGGCATTAATTGTAACAGTCCATCGGGGTCGGCATAAAGCTTCTCAAAAGGCCGCTTTATCAATATGCTCCGTTTTTCCAGCTCCTCCAGGATATCCACGGTATCCTGGTCGGTGGTATCTGTTAAACCATCAACCGAGGGATAGGCATAGCCGAGTTTAAAGGTAATATCTATGACAGGCGTGATCTCGGTCAATTTACCGGTTACCAGCGCGTCCATAAGCTTTAAGGTCCTCGCATCGGCCATCATATCCGCCTCGGCGTCTCCGCTGTAAGCAGCTTCACGCTTAACCGGTTGGGGTGAGGCCCCTGCCAGAGACGGCGCGGCTGCCGCTTCCCTGTATTGAGGGATAGCCGCCTGCGATTGCACATTCGGTGGTGACTGCGTTGGCGCAACCCGGGATTGCGGAGGCGTCACCACCTTTGGCTGCTGATGGAAATATTGTGTCTGCGGCGGCGGGACTGTCTGAAGCTGGGTAGGTAGCTGCTGAGACTGAGGCGGGAGCGCCTGTTGCAGCGGAGGCGCATATACCTGATGTGTTGGAGGGACT
>JBFYUA010000142.1:0-5372 GCA_041300305.1 Dehalococcoidia bacterium
TGTTGATCAGTCCGGCCAGGTAGCCGGCATTAAACCCTCCATCTATGTTTACCACGGCCACACCTGGCGCGCAGCTATTAAGCATGGTCAGCAGGGGCGCAACGCCTTTGAAGTTGGCGCCGTAACCCACGCTAGTGGGGACCGCGATAACCGGACAGGTAACCAGGCCGCCCACCACTGTGGGCAGCACGCCATCCATACCGGCCACCGCCACCACCACACTCGCACTCCGTATCTGTTCGAGATGGTTGAAGAGGCGGTGTATGCCGGCTACACCCACGTCAAAGATGCGCTCGACCCTGTTGCCCATCAATTCCGCCGTAACCGCGGCCTCCTCAGCAACCGGGATATCCGCGGTGCCGCCCGTCAGGACCATTATGCCGGGGCGCCCTGCTTTTTTTGAACTGCGGTCAACGATGATGGCCCGCGCGGCTTCGTTATAGCAAGCATCGGGCAGCACAGCTTTGACCGCTTTATAGGAGTCCGCATCTACCCTGGTTATCAACACCTTTTGCGAGTGCGCAGCCATACGCTCAGCAATGGCTACGAGTTGTTTAAGCGTCTTGCCCGGACCGAAGATGACCTCAGGAAATCCGGTGCGCAGGCTGCGGTGATGGTCCAGCTTGGTATGTATCAGTTCCTCGTAGGGCAGCACGCTCAATTCCGCTACGGCCTGCGGCACGGAGATGTCGCCGGCCTGCACCTTCATCAACAGGCCGCTGAGCCAGCGCTCATTGACCTTATGAGCGCCTGTTTTGGCTTGCGTTGCCCTCTTCACTTTTCCCATCAGTCAGGTCTCACAATATATAAGCGAAAATTAAGCGGTTACGCTAAGTATAACTCAGTGTCAAACTCAGCACAATTGCGGATTTGTAGCTGTGATGAAACAAATTATACAAAATGGTTGTTTTTTGTAAAGCGGTGTTCTAAAATACCTTGTCCATTCATCAGACGGTTAATGAATGAGGCCGTCCGGACAAAAAGGAGGCAGAACATGAGCATACCCAGGCTGAGTGAAGACAAGTACAGGGAAGTTGTTGCCGCTTACGAGAAGAAAACACCCGGGTCCAAGAGACTCATCGAAGAATCCCGCAAATACATTGTGCCGATGGGTTCGCCCGCCTACATGATCTGGCACAGGCCCTACCCGCCATTTATCGACAATGCTGAAGGTTCGAAACTCTACGATGTGGACGGCAACGAGTACATCGACATGTTCATCGACCAGGGCATCTCCTACGTCGGCCACAAGGCCCCTGCCATACGCAAGGCCATCGATGCAGCCCTTGATAAATACGGCTTCCACCTGGAGATGTGCCAGGAGTTGGCCACAAAATGGGCGCAGAAGGTCATGAAGCATTACCCTTCCATCAAGAAGATAAAAATAGTCAACTCCGGCAACGAAGCCACTGAACTGGTCTGCCAGATAGCCCGCGCATTCACCGGTAAAACCAAGATAATCAAGTTCGCAGGGCACCATCACGGCTGGAACGGCGTCCTGTCCTATGACGCACTGGCGGCCGGTTCCGGCACGCTCTTCACACTGGGAGTACCCGTTAATCACTGGGACAACCTGATCAACCTGCCGATCAACGATATCGGCATAGTGGAGAAGGCGCTGCAGGACAACAGGGACCAGGTTGCCGCCGTCGTGCTGGAACCCCTGGGCGCTTCGACCGGCGGCAAACCGCTGGCCGAAGGCTTCCAGAAACAACTGCGGGAACTTACCACGAAATACAACGTCCTGCTGGTCTTTGACGAGGTGGCCACAGGATTCAGGATGGCCATCGGCGGGGCCCAGCAGATACTGGGCATAACACCTGACCTGACCTGCCTGGGCAAGCCCGCCGGCGGCGGCATCCCCGTTGGCGCGGTCGGGGGACGCGAGGATGTTATGTCCGTAGTGGGTGCCCTCGACCCCAGGGCCGAGCATTTCGGGCCGCTCTTCCCCATGGGATCTTTCTGTGCGCACCCGCTGGCCATGGCGGCCGGCATCGCCTTCATCGAGGAGCTGGAAAAAGGCAACTACATTCAGAACTCCATTGAACGCGCAGCCCAATTAGCCCGGGGCATCAACGAGATCGCTGCACGGCTCAAGATGGATATACAGGCGCACGCGCTGTACAGCGTGGTGCACTTCGGCCTGGTGGGCAAATTCGACATGAGCCAGGCGATGGAAGTCTTCGAGTTCGACCTGATGATACGGCTGGGCCTGCTGCTGGGCAACCCGGGCGTGGTACTGCTGCCCGGCCACGTTTACATGTCCGGCGTTATGACGGAGCAGGACATTCAGAGGAGCCTGCCGGCTTTTGAGACGGCTTTCAGCATCTACAAGTAATAAATAAAGCGACGGATCCCGATAGCCTGTTGACAGGCCGGGTGGAAATTGTATAATGCGGTAATTCCCTTGCAGGGTGGCAGATATAAATAAAGCGATAAGGAGCAGACAGGGATGACAGAAGCCATAGAGCAAGTCCAGGGTATTCTTAGAAAGGAGCTGAATTTAATCCTGCTGATCTTCCTCATGATAGGCCTGAACATCGGCGGCTCTTTGTTCACGCTTACTACGATTGCCGCCGGACTCACAGGCCCGTCACTTATCTTCGCGCAGATCATCTCGGCCCTACCCGTCCTCCTCGCCATCATACCCTACATGCTGATGACTTCCATCGCGCCCAAGTCGGCCGCCAGCTACCAGTACGGCAAGCTGGCCTCTTACCCCATGGCGGTGGCGGGCGTTATCGTGCTGCTGGTAGCCATGCCGCTGGGCGGCCTGCCCCTTTTTGCCATCACCAACGCCCGCTTCATCATGATGCTGTTCCCGGGCGCCCCCGCATTGGTACCCGGACTGGGCATATCGTGGGTGGTACTCATCGCCATTATTACCATCACTCTCTTCTACATCATCAACATCGTGGGCATCAAGCCTTCAGCCTGGGCGCAGTTCGCCATGGTTTCCCTCCTGATCGTTGCGCTTGCGGCATTCATCATCGGCGGCTTCCCCCAGGTAGACTGGTCCAACTTCTCGAACATGTTCACGGGTAACCTGAAATTCCCCACCATGCCACCCGCGCTGGGACAGACCGTGGGCATCATCGCAGCGGCGGCTATATGCTACACGCTGCTGGCCGGCGGACTGTTCGGCATCGAACTGGGTGACGAGGTAAAAAAAGCCGGTGTCACCATACCACGAGGACTGTTCATCGCTATTATCGGCGCTTTCCTGCTGACCTTCCTGGTCGAGCTTGTCGCCGTCGGCGTCATGCGATGGGACCAGCTTGCAGCATCCAAGGACCTGGGTGCTGTATGTAAACTTATCTTCGGCGCCAACTCGTTCTGGTTCTATTTCTTCATCATCGGCGGCGCGGTGATGGCCTGCATCTCCACGGTGCACGCGGTTATGACCATTGCCGGACGCTACGTCATGGCCTATGCCAGGGACGGCTTCTTTCCCAAGTTTTTGGCTGATGTCAACAAGCGCTGGGGCACGCCGCACTGGGGCCTCACACTGCCCTGGGCGCTGAGCGTGATCATGCTCCTGCTGGCCGGCGAGAGCCTCGGCATCTACGGGGCCATGCTCAACTTCGGTATGCTGTGGATGGTCACACTAGTACTCATTGCAGCAGCACGACTGCACAAGACGCACCCCGAAAAGTTCCACCAGTCGCAATACAAGTTCAAGCCGGGACTGGTCTCATTCGCGGCTATCACCGCCGCTGTCATGAACGTAGTCTTCATGCTGCTGCTGATCGTCTTCATGCTTATGCAAAAGGTCACCTGGCCCATCATCCTGTTCGTCATCGCCATAATCGTGGGACTGGCCCTTTATTACGTTCAAAAAGCGAGAAAGAAAGTCAAGCCGGCCACACTTTAGTGACCGGCCCTTCCGGGAGGTTATAGCACACATGCCATATAAAAATATCCTTGTAATCGGCGGCGGCGCCATCGGCGGCATAACAGCAGCACTGCTCACACAGAAGGGCGAGAACGTGCTGGCCGTGGACGCGGACAAAGACCATGTCAAACGTATGAATCAAGGCCTGGAGATAACGGGTTTCCGTGAACTGACCATCCCTGTTAAGACAGTCACCCCTGAGGAATTGCTGGCCGGCAATTACAAGGGTTGGGCGGACATCGTGCTGCTGGCTGTGAAGGGACTTTTCACAGAGAAGGCTCTCACTGCAGCCCTCCCCGCCATTAAGGACGCTGCGCCGGTGGTGTCCCTGCAGAACGGCATTAACGAGGAGACCATCTCAAAAATAGCCGGGGCGGCACGCACCATAAGCTGCAGCATCACCTGGGGCAGCACCAACAAGGGTCCCGGCCAGCTTATGCAGACCACTGACGGCGGCTTCATCATCGGGCAATGGCCCACAGGTAAAAACAAGATGGTTGATGACACAGCCGTCCTGCTGAATAGGGCCTTTACCACCGAGGTTTCCGACAACATTATCGGCGACCGCTGGACCAAGCTGCTCATCACCGTGTCGCTGACCGGTGTGGGCACCTGCGCCGGCCTGACCTACGGCGAGACAATCGCCAACGCGCAGGCCTGCAAGGTTGCGCTGCTGGTCATAACCGAGACCTACGGCATCGGAGAGGCGGCCGGGGTGAAATTCGCCGACCTGATGGGAGTTTCCCCATCAATCGTGCTGGCTCATAACAAAGAGGAATACGAAAAGGCGGCTAAATTAATGGAGTTCGCCTTTGCCAACCATGGCGCTACCAAACCTTCCATGTGGCAGGATATTGAGAAGGGACGCAAAACCGAGGTGGATTTTGTTAACGGGTACGTGGTAAGGAAAGGTAAAGAACTGGGCAGGCCGACACCGGCCAACGAGCTGGTTACAAAAATTGTCCATCAGATTGAAGGAGGTGAAAAGCAGCCCGGACCGGATAACCTTAAAGAATTCGCTAAATTAATCGCACATCTGAATTGAACATATTAAACAAATTAAGGAGGACATTTAATCCATGGCAAAAAAATTGATCATCCAGGTAGCGCCATTCGGTTCCAACACGCTACACGAGGACACGCCAAATTTACCCAAGATGGGAGGCAGGACACCGTACCTGCCCATTACCCCCGAGCAAGTCGCTGAGGAAGCTTATCGCTCGTATAACGCCGGTGCTACCCTGTGCCACATCCACGCCAGGGACCCCATACACATGCTGGCCACGCCCGACATCAAGGTCTGGGGAGACGTAGTAACCCGCATCCGGGAGAAATGCCCTATCGTTATCGAGGCCGGCGGCGGCATCGGCGCCTGGGTCGATACGAAAACATGGCAGATCATTCCGGCTTCTGAGGAGCAGAAGCTGGCGCTGCTGGACATCAAGCCCGAGCCGGACATGCTTACCCTCAATATGGG
>JBFYUA010000280.1:0-2751 GCA_041300305.1 Dehalococcoidia bacterium
TATGTGCGGCCTTCGCCATAGCCGGTTGGGTCGGTTGCAGCGGTGAAAAACTCCAGCAGGCAATTGCGGAAGGTGTTGCCTGTATTATCGGTGCCTACGTAACCGGCCAGGTTGAGTGTGATGTTATCGGCCAGGACCGCGGAGGTTAGAATGGGGAAATCCAATCCCCGGTTGCCCCAGGGAGGTATATATTTGCCATCGTTAAAGTTAACACCATCGCCCCTGTCGCTGGCACTGCTCGCACGGATCAAATCGATGCCGAGGCCGCCGTTGGAATAGCAGGAATTCTGGCTCAGAGTGTTTAATTCTGAAGCGAGAGCTCCCGAGATTGGAGGCACAATGATGCCGGCGCCGGCGTTGCTGAAAACGATGTTTTTACTGACCTGGCTGCCCGCGCCGAAGAGACGCATGCCGCATTTTTCGCTGCCGCCTGCCGCGCCGCTGGTGGTCACAGTGTTATTTTCAATGGTAAACTGGCCTGTTGCGAGATATGAGTCGATACCTGTGCCGCCGGTTTGCCAGATATAATTTCCGCGCACTGTTATATTATTGGCGCCTGAAGCCATATCCAGTCCATCATATGAAGAGTAACGCAGAGCGCTCTTGAATATCTCGTTGCCTGTTATCAGGAAGTTGTGAGCGCCCTGGAAGTAAATGCCCATGATGTTATAGCCAATATAGTTATTGCGCACGGTACCCGTGGGTGCGCTGCTTATGTAGATGCCGGCAGTCCTGGAATCGAATCCAGGGTCTGCGCCGTTGGCCCTCGAACCGAGCAGGCAATTCTCCACCAGGAGGTTATTACCGCCGGTAAGCCTGACCTGGGCGTTGGTTATGCTGGCACCTGTTCCTCCAAACCCATAGATCGCCAGGCCGCGCACAGTCGTGTTATCGGCCGATGTAACTAACCCGCTGGAAACCGTAGATATCGTAGCCGGTGTAATCTCGATCTCAGGCCTATCGTATCTTGGTAAAGGCAAATTGTCCGTACCAACGGCGCCGCCCGTTCCTACCTGGCCCGGATTGGTATCTCCCTGGTTTGTGGTCTGCGTTGTCCCGTCTATATTAATATGGCGCTTGTTGATCTGCGGCAGGGCGCTGTTCAGGCGGATAATCCACCAGCCATGCGTGGCATTCTCCGAGTAAAAGCCGGGGTCGGCGCGGGGTATATTAAAATTAATAGTATGCGGGCCGTCAGCTAAATTGGCTTGCCCGATGGCCCAGCGCAGCGAACCCGCCGTGAGATTATCAGCCGTGAAAGTTACCGTATAGGTACCGGCGGAAGCGGGTGGGGGACTGATAAGCGGAAGCGACAGGCAAACGAGCAGGGTTACCGCTAAAAGGCAGGAGCTGAACTTTATGGTCATTTTTAAATCACACTAACCCGGGTCTTTTATGATAGCTGAGCAGCCGCATATAAATCAAGGCTTCAATTGGCTGCGCTTTTATGGCCTCCGTTTCGCAGCTTCGGCTCACCCTCGCAATGGCGTTTTTGGGGGAGGTCTACTCGTAATGACATGAATTGGAGCTACCCTATCACGGCCAGCAATGCTTTTCCAAGCTCATCGATAGTATAGGGCTTGGCTACCATGCCGCTGAACCCGTGTTCCCTATACTCAGAGATAACTGAGTTATCAATATAGCCGCTGGAAACGATGGCCTTTACCGAGGGGTCGGTCTTGAGCAGCTTCTTGACGGTCTCCTTGTCCCCCACGCCCCCGGGTATGGTCAGGTCCAGGATCACCACGCTGAAGGGATTGCCTGATTCCATGGCCCTTTTGTAAAGTTTAATGGCCTCGGCGCCGTCGCAGGCAAATTCGACATCCTGATAGCCGAGCTGCTTGAGCATGCGGCCGGCTACCTCCCTCACCACCTTCTCGTCATCCATCACCAGTATCCTGGCCTTGCCCGCTGGTTTTATTGTCTCTTTTTTCTCCTGTTTAAGGGAAACTGTTTGACTGGAGGCCGGCAGGTAGAGGTAAAAGGTTGAGCCGGCGCCCGGCGCAGATTCCACGCTGAGATGGCCTCCATGGTTGCGCGCTATGGAGAAGGAGGTGGCCAGTCCCAGCCCGCTGCCCTTCTGCTTGGTGGTGAAAAACGGGTCGAATATTTTTTCCAGGTGGTCCGCGGATATCCCCGTGCCGTTGTCGACCACCGCGATCCTGATATAAGCCCCTGCCTTGAGCGGCAACCCGTTGCCGATGCTCTGCGTATCGCTGAGGGCCATATTTTCGGCCGTAAGCCCTATAGTGCCTCCGGTGGGCATGGCCTGCTGGGCGTTGATGACCAGGTTATGTATGACCTGGCTAATCTGCCCTGCGTCAATCTCGGCATGCCACAGGTCATCTGGTATGGAGAACCGGCATTTTACATCGGAGCCGTGCAGGGCAAAGCCTGCAGTATCTTTCAGCAGTTCGGTTAAGGAGGCTAATTTCGTGACCGGCGCACCGCCTTTGGAGAAGGTCAGCAGTTGCTTGGTCAGGTCCTTGGCCCGCAACGATGCCTTTTCCGCCTCACCCAAGCTTTCCTGTATTTCACTGCCGGGTTCCGCCTCCATCCTGGCCAGGCTGATATTGCCCAATATGGCGGTGAGGATGTTATTAAAATCGTGGGCGATGCCGCCGGCCAGCACGCCGACCGATTCCAGCTTTTCCACCCGCTGCCGCTCCTCTTCCAGGCGCCTGCGGTCGGTGATGTCTGTCATAAAATTCAGGGTTGCCGGCCTGCCCTCCCAGGTAATAAGCACCGTGC
>JBFYUA010000283.1:0-7084 GCA_041300305.1 Dehalococcoidia bacterium
AAGCGGCGTACTGAAAAAGGCCCTGGACCAGTGGGGAGGCGGCACAAGCCTCTTTTTCAGTTATACGCATCTCAGCCACGATATGACGACCGGGCTTTTGATAGCCCTGTTGCCATTCATCCGCCAGGATATGGGGCTCAATTACTTCCAGGCGGGACTGCTGGTCTCCGCCTACAGCGTGACCTCGGGATTTTCGCAGATATTCGGGGGCTGGGTGGGCGACCGCATCAAACGGCGCTGGATATCCATCATGACCGGCCTGCTGGGAGTCGGTGTGAGCGGCTTCGCCGCCGGACTGACGCCCTCCTACATTACATTGCTCATAGCTATGGTGTTCATGGGCATTTTCGCCGGTTTCTACCATCCTTCGGCCGTGCCCGCCCTGAGCAGCCTGTTCGAAGACAGGAGGGGTAAGGCCATCGGCCTGCATATGATCGGGGGCAGCATCGGTTTCGGCATCGGGCCTTTCATCGGCACGGCCATTGCCGCCACTTTAAACTGGCACATGGCCTTCACCATATTGTGCCTTCCTGCTTTGATAGCCGGCCTGTGGGTGGCGCTGTGGCTGAGGAAAATTGAACCCGCGCCCCCGGGCGTGGCAGGTGCAACGCCTGCCGCCGCCGGAGGGAAAACCATTGCGGCGCCCGGCGCACCCACGCTCGGCCAGGTGCTCAGGTCGGTTGCGCCCGTAGTCATCCTCGTCGTCATCGTGACCTTTACTTCCGGCTCGCTGCTGCCCTTCCTCCCGCTCTACCTTGTCGACCATCACGGTCTCAGCGCGACCATGGCTTCGGTCTGGACCAGCGTCGTCAGGTCGGCAGGCATCGTCGGCAGCCTGCTGGGCGGGTGGCTGTCGGACCGCTGGGGCAATAAAAGGACGGTGCTGGTATCCCTGGTTGCCATCGGGCCGGTCATGCTGCTGTTTACAACCATTGACTATTTTGCCGCACTGGCGGTTATCATGATGGCCATCGGCATATTGTGGACGATGCGTGAAACCGCGGTCCAGACGTATTTAATGGGCAGGACGCCTCTCAATTTGCACGGTATTGTCTTCGGCCTGTATTTTGGGATAGGGATGCAGGGCCAGAGCCTGCTGCAGCCGTTATACGGCAGCCTGATGGACCTGGCCGGCATTGCCGACGTCTTCTTCTACGTGGCCCTGGTGAGCGTGGCCACGTCGATCGTCACGATATTTATGGCTAAAAAATTGTAACCCGATGACCTTATTATTGCGGCCCGCCCTTTACCGCAGCCAGGTCTTCAGCAGTCCGCGTGCTTACAGCCCGGTGGATCAGATAAAGATAGGGCATGCCAAGGTTCGTTTCAATCAATGAATTGACAATTAGCGGGAGAACGCCGGTGGGCCTGATGTTACTGATCAGCAGTACAAACTCCCAGCTGAATTGTACCCCGATTCCGATGGCGAGCAATTGAAGGATATTGACCCTTGCGCCGGGATTGCTTTTGAGATTTTTCAGTATCAGGTAAGTGTACCCGGCAAGCAAAATAAGCGCCATTATGCCGTGGTAGATGGTTGTGCCACGCTGAATCGACACCGTCGGGAAAGCATCAGCGAAGTTCTGGCTCAGGAAGGCCACCGCTACCCATCCGGCTATAGTAAGCGTACTCCATTCCACCGCCTTGCCATCTTTATCCAGCAGCAACCAGATCCAGGCGAAATTGGTAAAACCGTAGCTTATGCTCAACCATAGCAGGAACCAGAAAGGATCGGCGCCGGTGATGACACGGGTATTGAGCGCCAGGGAGAAAATACCGTAATCCACCGCAAAATAAATCAGCCCGCCTGCCGCGCCGACAATTACCGCCAGATAACGCCTGTGATAAATCAGTATGACGGCATAAACGAGCAGCCAGATGATATCCAGGTAGATGTAGAGTGTGTTTAACGTCCTTGCGGCGATTATCTCCAATTAAGGCCTCCTATGCTACCGCCCGCCCGGGCCGGCGGCGATACCCTGGACATATTGGTCTACACCTTCAAACAGGTCATGTTCCATCCGCCCTTTTACCGGCGGCGGGTAGGCACGCATAAATGAGTCCCTCTGCCCGGCTAGCCTGGTCACCATTCCCATCAAGCTCATCCGCCGCGGGGGGCCGCTACCCACCTGGCTGATATGGCAGGCCCTGGCCTTTTCCTGCAATTCCCTGGCCTCTTTGCTCAATTGCACCCTGGCGTGCACGGGAAAATCCACCGACGCCAGGGCCGAAATGTCAATATCCTTGTTCCGCCCGTAACGCCGCGGGTCCTGCCCGAAAAGCGGCAGGACCTTCATTGCTATCTTCAGTAGCTGCCTTGACATAACCTGAAAATAGAGCTTTTCGGCCCGGTGCGGGGCGCCTGCCATGGGATAAAGAGCCGGGTCAGCGGCGGCATGAAAAGCCATGATCGTAGCTTTGTGGATGGCGATATGGTCCGGGTGCCGGTAGCCTCCGATGGGGTCGAAGGTCACCACTACCTGCGGTTTAATCTCCCTGATGATTTTAACAATGCGTTGCGCTACCTCCTCCAGCGGGGCGGAGGCCAGCGCATCAGGGTGATTGTTATCCACAGAACCGGTCATGCCGGAATCGCGGTAGCCCAGGCCATAAAGCCCGGCCAGGCCGAGCGTTGACGAGGCACACTCCAGTTCGGCCCAGCGCAGGTCACCGATGTTTGCATATCCCTCCAGCAGCGCGGCATCCACCGACCCGGCCTCACCGCGCGTTGCGCAGGCGTAATGGACACCGGCGCCCGCGAGCACATATTTGGCCAGTGTGCCCCCTACACCGAAGGTTTCATCATCCGGGTGGGCGCCAACAAAGAGCAGAGTGTTTTTTTTCATATCCTGAACTGCGTTAATTATGAGGACGATGGGCGGCCCTTTTTTCGCTGAAACAGTTTACCGTGGCAATAATAACTCTTGCAAAGCGCCGGTCGGGTGGAATATATTTTGCACCTTCCGTTATTATCCTGGTGAGGACAGGGGATTTCTACGTTGAGCACGATATCCAGGGTGGCCCCGTGTTTCTTAATAGTAGCTACTTTGCACTGCGTGAAATGCCGCTCGATCCAGCTGCCGGGAGGGGCCTCCCCGGCTACTATGGAACAGCAAATCCCGGTACATTCTTTACAGGACCTCATCAATACTCACCATAAGCAGACATTGCTCAAACTCTTATTAACATATTGCTGAATAACCGGCCGGTTGCCATGCCCGGCCGGCGGCTGATCCTCACCGGCATAACCGGCGCCATTATCTCTTCTTTTGTTCAGGCTTATCCGATTTTTTTGCTGCCTGCTTCGCTTCGGCCTGCTTTTTCGGCTTTTTCTCGTTTTTTCTTCCTTTGCTTCCCATGGCGCTGACCTCCAATATTAATTCGCTTCAATTAGCATTATAGCAGGTATGCCGGGGCCGGCTATACAATTAAATTCGGGAGACAGTGTATTTTATTGCCTGGAAAGGATACAAAATTTGATTGATACGGCATATTCACGTATAGTTACAGAGGCGGTTTATCTTGGCTTTGAGACGACTGAATTTCATTAATATACTATAGTGCCCCAATTAATTACCGGTCCGCACATGCCCCGCTTTTAAGCCGTTATTTAAGTCATAAAAGAAGTTTTAGCGAGTACGCATGCGGGTGGGGAACCGCAGGAATAAATGATTTCCGCAGTGACGCAAGATTGATGAATGCTAACACATGCCACGTTACGGCATCCGGAGAAGAAACGAAAATTGGCAAATAAAAAGGGCCCCGGCGCTGAAAGCAGCCGCATTTCACCGCCGGTCATATTGCCACCAGTCGCGCATCCCTTAAGGGACGACTTCAGTGAAAAGCGTGGCGATGATTTTGCCCCTAACGTGGTTCTCTGGGAGGACCTGGTGTCCATTGAACCCGCAGGGGAGGACGCCGATGGTATTGACCTGGCCGGTAAGGTCGTGCCCGTTGCAGCGGCCGAGGTTGTCGATTTCTTCGATGACCCGATACACCTGTATTTGCGCGAAATCGGCAAGGTGGGACTGCTCACCGCGATAGAAGAGCGGTCGTTGGCCGGTAAAGTCGAGGATGGACGCTACCTGGCCGGGTTAGAGAAATATTGCCGGGCTAACCCCGACGAGTATGATCTTGACCTGAGCATAATAATCGCCGGTTTGCGCAAGCTGGTCTCCGCCTACCCGGTCATCAGCGGCATATATAAGGAGCTGGGGGTGGAATGCGGGCGCACATTTAAACAGGCCATTCTCAAGCCGGAATTGCGGACCGCCATCGACGGCGTAGTGGACATCCCGCTGGTCGAAAAGGTCAGCGCCGGCTGCGGGAGGGCCTTCATGGAGGTCTGGCACGAGATTGCCGATATATCCGTATACAGCCGGCTGTTGCCCCCCAGGGTTTACGATGCTATAGGCAACCGCATTTCATGGGATGAACTGGGGTTGCGGCTGGGAGAGCCCGTGGACAAGGGCTTGCTTTTGAAGCTGCAGCCGCTGGCCGGTCAATTCAGGCAGTATGCCGGTGTTGTAAAAAGGGAATCTGACAAGTCGGCGCGCCATCTCATCGAGGCCAACCTGCGCCTTGTAGTGAGCATCGCCAAGAAATACAGCATGATGCGCAACATGCCGATCCTCGACCTGATACAGGAGGGGAATATCGGGCTTGTGCGCGCCGTCGACAAATTCGACTACAGGCGCGGTTTTAAATTCAGCACCTACGCTACCTGGTGGATAAGACAGGCGGTCAACCGGGCACTGGCCGATCAGTCGCGTACCATCAGGATACCTGTCCACATGGTGGAAAACATTAACAGGTTGCTGCGGACCAGGAGGCAGTTGAGCCAGGAAAGCGGGGGCGATCCCAATATCGAAGAGATCGCCATAGCCATGGAGATTTCCGTGGAAAAGGTCATTGAAATCATGAAATTAACCAGGGTACCGCTATCTCTGGAGATGCCTGTGGGAGAGGAAGATGACAGCCACCTGGGCGATTTTATTGAGGACAAGACAGCCGTACCGCCGTTCGAGGCGGCCACTACGGGGTTGCTGAGGCGGCAGATAAACGAGGTACTGGCCGAGCTTACCGAACGAGAGAGAAAGATAATCATGCTGCGCTTTGGATTGGAGGATGACCGGGCCAGGACGCTTGAAGAGGTCGGGCAGGAGTTTAATGTGACCCGCGAACGCATTCGCCAGATAGAAGCCAAGGCGCTGCGCAAGCTCAGGCATCCCAGCCGCAGCCGCAGGCTCAAAGATTACCTGCTTTGATAAGCAGGCCGGCTTATTGAATAAAAAAGGCGCCTGCCACCGTACCGGGCCAAGGCCCGTCAGCAGCAGGCGCCTGTCTGACGCCACCCATTAAGAGCGGTTAGTCGTTCACTTGTATCAGCTTGGCCTGGTTCCAGATGGCGAAGTCGTTAACCGGGGAAGCACCGGCATCCACGCGCAGTATGAAATAATACTTTTGTCCCTCATACTTGCTCAGGTTGATGTCCCAGTCCTCCAAGGCTCCGGGAGTAGTCGCCTTCTTGCTGTCTACCCAGGTAACTGTATCGTTGAGGTCCTTGATACCGAACTTATAAGTTACGCCGTCACTGCCGGTGGCGTTGCGCGCCAGGCCGATCCTGGCAACAAAGTGCAATTTGGCAGGAACTTTAATGGCGGTGACCCTGCGGGCGCCGAATTCGTCGGCATAGAAATAGCCCCAGGTTCCCTGCATCCAACCCTGCGGTACCTGCTTCGGTATGGTTACCAACTGCGGAGATGACTCCATGTCGGCATTGGCTAACTTGAAATGGGCGCCGTTCACGTTGTTCTCGCTGCCCGGCTCGGGATAGTCGCCGTCAGAGTTTCTCCACGTGGCAAGGTTGGATACGGGAAGCAGGTCATATTCCCACATTATGCCCACCACCGTGTCTTTGCAGTTGTTGGTCTCATTAGCTTCAATGGCTTCGTTCTTGCCATCTGCACACACTTTGAGGGTATGGTTCTGCAGGGGCAAATCGACATAACCTGCAGCGTTAACAGTGACCTTGTCTATTGTTGCACCGAACTCACGTCCGTAGGGCCACTGGTAATTGGAGAAGTTCAGCGACTTCTCCTGGCCGGGTTTTAAAAAGTCAACGAAACTGGATCCGCCCTGCGCCGGGTTTAAGTCATTGACATAAATGTAAGCCTGGGTCTGTGGCGAGTCACCGACTCCAACATTCTTGACGGTGTAATAAACCATCAATCCATCCAACCAGGCCTTTGTGACTACCAGGTCAGAGGCCCCGGTGGCGGGTGGGGCCGCGGGAACAGGGACAACTCCCGGAGCGGCCGGCGGTGGTACCGGTGCGGTTTCCGCAGGTGCCGCTGTGCTGCAGCCTGATACGGCTACCAGCGACATGACCATAATCAATGCCAGGAATAGGTAAAGACGGGAATACTTCACGATAAAAACCTCCATTTATTTTCTTGAACCTTGATTTTACTTTACCACGCTGTCATATACAATAGCCAATCGGTACCGCTAAGTCTGTGACTTTAGTACTACAGTGCATGAGGGACAAGGCCATCATAGCGTTGTTTGTGGAAAGTGGTCTTAGGCTGTCCGAATTAGCCAGTATTAAGCCTGATGATATCAACTGGACAGGCCGGTGCATAAGGGTGATGGGAAAAGGCCGTAAGATGGCATTTGCGCCGTTTGGTGATATGGCACATCAGTTGCTGACAAAATGGATCAGTGATCACAAATCTACCAGCACAATATGGGGAATTTCAGCCGATGGTATAGCGACCATGTTGAAGCGATTGGAAGCCAAGACCGGGATTACCTGTAACCCGCATACCTTTCGGCGTACCTTTGCGGTACTGTTAAGGAAGGCCGGTATAGATACGATGACAATTAAAGAATTGGGCCGCTGGGAAAGCCTGGAAATGGTGCAGAGATATACCCGGTCATTCAGCTTTCAAGACAGCATGAAGTTTTATAAGTCGCCATTGGGTCTGATTCACTATGATTCTTAAGTAGAAATGTAATTATCAGCGATCAACACTTGGAGAGCCTAGTTACATTTCTATTTGACGATGAGTTTATCTAATGT
>JBFYUA010000015.1:0-3670 GCA_041300305.1 Dehalococcoidia bacterium
CGGCTGGCGGCCAGCATAGCGGCTGCCAGGTGGTTAAGCGGGGCGCAGTCGCTGGTGATGGGCAGGTTGAACTGCAGGCCTTCCCGCTTGCTCATGACCGCCATGCCGTGTTCGCCGATGCCGCCGCTCAGGATTATTTTATCCCCCGGCCTGGCGTTGGCGCCTGAGATTTCCTCCTCACATTCGATAAGCCCTATCCCGGCGGTATTGATGAACAGGCGGTCTGCCTTGCCACGGTCCACTACCTTGGTATCACCGGTAACGATTATCACCCCGGCTTCTTCGGCGGTTTCCCTGACTGACTCGATGACCCTGCGCAACTCTTCAATCTCGAGTCCCTCCTCGATAATCAATGCCAGGCTGAGGTAGAGGGGCCGGGCGCCGCTCATCGATAGGTCATTTACCGTTCCGCAGACCGCCAGCCGCCCGATATCGCCTCCCGGGAAGAAAATCGGGCTGACTACGTAGCTGTCGGTGGTGAAGGCTATCTTTCCTGACAGTCCGAAGACGGCCGAGTCGTCCATGCGGGCGAGGATGGGATTGACGAGTGGCGGCGCCAGTATCTTTTCTATCAGGTCGTGGCTGAGCCTGCTGCCGCTGCCATGCGACAATAAGATTTTTTCACTCATCGCATGCTCCGTACTGGTAATAGGCGGCGCAGCTGCCCTCCGAGGATACCATGCAGGGCCCGATGGGGTTCTCCGGGGAACATGTTTTGCCGAAAAGCTTGCACTCCGGAGGACGGATAACGCCGCGCAGTACCTCGCCGCAGCGGCAGCCGGGCGCTTCCCTGGTGGGAGGTAGAGCAACGTCGAAGGCGCAACCGGCATCGAAGCGGGTGTATTTTACTTTCAACTTGAGGCCGCTGCCCGGTATCCCACCTATGCCGCGCCAGTTCGCGCCGGCAATATCAAACACGTCATGCATCAGTTCAAGCGCCTTCAAGTTTCCTTCGGGTCTTACGCCGCGGGTGTAGGCGATCTCCACGCGGGCTTCACGTCTCTCAATCTGCTGCACCAGCATCTCCACGGCCTGCAGTATGTCGACTGGCTCGAAGCCGGCCACCACGCAGGCCACCCCGTAATCGCGGGCATAAGCCTGGTAGGGGGCGGTGCCGATGACCGTGGTGACGTGACCCGGGCAGATGATGCCGTTGAGCTTGATCTCGCCCAGGTCGAGCAGTGCCCTCATGGCCGGGGGCGTTGTCTTGAGCCGGCAGAGAACGTAGAAATTACGCAGGTCCTCTTTTTCGGCCTGCACGACCGCCATGGCGATAGTGGGCGCGGTGGTCTCGAAGCCGACCCCGATGAAGATAATTGATTGCTGCGGGTTATCGCGGGCCGCCTGAAGGGCGTCCTGCGTGGAATAAACGACGCGTATATCACTGCCTTCGGCGCGCGCCTTCTGGAGGCTGGAGTAGCTGCCGGGCACCTTCAGCATGTCTCCGAAGGTGGTGATGATTACGTCAGGCAGGCCGGCCAGCGCGATGGCCTGGTCGATGTCGCTGTTGGCGGTAACGCACACGGGGCAACCCGGACCGGAGAGCATCTCTATGGTGGGCGGCAGCAACTGGCGGATGCCGTTGCGCATAATGGCTACCGTGTGCCCGCCGCAGAATTCCATCAGCCTGGCCGGCCTGGTGGAGAGCATGGCAATCTTGTCGGCCAGCCTGCGGGCCAGGCCGGCATCGCGGAACTCGTCGATGAACCTCATCAGGCAGTTATTCTACTTTAATAAGAACACAGCGTACAAACGCCGGGCAGGATGATGCCCCCGGTGTTACCTCCAGTCAGCCAAACCGGAGTCTGTGCACTCACTGCGCGTGATGCGGGTCTGGCTGCTGCCGTCGGCGTTCATGATGTAAATCTCGCCGTTATCGTTGGTGCAATCCCGCTTGGAGTAAAACACTATTTTGCTGCTGTCCGGTGACCAGCCTGGATACTTATTATCTATGATGCCTGTGGTCAGGCGCTTGCGCTCAGTACCGTCAGGGTACATGGTAAATATCTCGAAAATGCCGTTTTCGTTGGACTGAAAGGCGATTTTATTGCCGTCGGGTGACCAGGAGGGGAAGGTATCGACCTGCGGGACGCTGGTAATCCTCACCTGGTTGCTGCCGTCGGCGCGCATAACATAAATCTCAGCGTTGCCGTCGCGGTCGCTCTGGAAGGTCATCCTGTTGCCGTCCGGTGACCAGCAGGGTGCGGCATCGTTGAACGTATTGTTGGTAATCCTTACCTGGTTGCTGCCGTCCGCATTCATCATGTAAATCTGCTCGTTCCCGTCGCGGTCCGAGGTGAAGGCTATTTTTTGGCCGTCCGGGGACCAGGCAGGCATAGCGTTATTGCCGTTGTCCCGGGTCAGCCTGATCTGGTTGCTGCCATCGGCGTTCATCGTATAGATTTCATAAGCGACGTCCCTGTCAGTATAAAAGGCGACCCTGGTTCCATCGGGCGACCATTTGGGGAAACGGTCGCCGCCTGTTTGGCTCTTGGTCAGCCTCAGCCAGTTGGTGCCGTCGATATTCGAGGTGTATACCTGCGGCCCGCCCGGGTCGTTTGTCCCCGAGATAAATACCAGTTTCCCCAGGTTAACGGCGGTTTTTGCTGAAGGCGCTTTTCCTGCGGGGGCTGCTACAGCAGGTGTCTTATTTTCAGTGGCAGATGGGGTCAGCACCGGCGCCTGGCCGGGTTCGGGTTGCGTGGAGGCCGGTGGGGGCTGCGGCTGGGCCGCGCAGGACAGGCCTGTTACTGCGATGACAATACATATAATGATGGACATAAATGCCGGTCTGGTTCTTTTCATAATTCCCCTTCGCCCGCTTCAACCAGGCGTTCCAGCAGGCTCAGCGTCTCCTGCGCTTCCTGCTCGTTAAGCACGTTGATGGCGTATCCTGTATGCAGCAGGACATAATTGCCTACCTCAGCTTCCGGTGTAAGCGCGATGCTGACCCTGCGGCCCACCCCGCCGATATCTACATCGGCCTGGTCGCCTTCAATGGCGGTAATCTTCACCGGGACTGCGAGACACATTTGCAAGAAGTATAACTAAAAAAAGTTCTCAGAACAAGCACGTACCGCATCAGGAAAGTGGGGCGGACCGGCCCCCTGGAACCGGGGACTTTAAGAGGGAGGTTTTCTGATGATAGAATACGTTTTGCTTTTCAGCTAATTATATGAACAAGAGTTTCAGTAAGGACCGGGACCCGCTCGAAAAAATATAGTCAGGGGGACACCAATGGCAAACAGTAATATTATCGCCGTGCACCACCTCAACTGCTGCACAAATATGCCCGGGGTCGGCAGATTGTTTAACGAACAGGAGCCATGCCGGGTAGTGTCCCATTGCATTCTCATCGAAACAGGCCGCGGACTGGTATTAATAGATACCGGGATAGGCCTGGACGATATGAAACACCCGGAGCGCCTGGGGTTCATGCGCATCTTCAACCGGCCCCGCCTGGATGATAGTGAGACAGCTATCAGGCAGGTACAAAAATTGGGGTTCAGCGCACATGACCTTCAGCATATTGTTATGACGCACCTCGACCTTGATCATACCGGTGGGCTTCCTGATTTCCCGCATGCCAAAGTACATGTATTGCAGCGGGAATATGAAGCAGCAATGAAGCCGCGCGGTTTTAAGGAAAATGGACGGTACCGGAAGGCGC
>JBFYUA010000023.1:0-6527 GCA_041300305.1 Dehalococcoidia bacterium
GGTCGTGCATGGTCTTAACGGCGGTGGCGATGACCCATGGCCGCAGCGTATCGGCACGGTCAGGGACGCCGTTTTCCAGTATATAAAAGGGCCTGTTGAATTTGGCCAATTTTTCTACGACTATTTTAATGCCCTGGGGGTATATCTCCCCGAATAAAGCCTTGCCCCCCGGGGTCAGGTCTCCCATCCGCCCGTTTTTGGGTGTCAACCGCCTGGTGAAGCCCATGCCCGGTCTGGTGATATCGAAGGCGACATCAATTCCCCCGTAAATATTAACGCCTATAAAATCCCAGGTATCCCTGACCTGCTCGAAATAGCGGTCCAGGCCGGTGAAGGGAGGCGCCTTTTTCCCGGCCACCATGTTGATGAAAACGTTGTTGAAGGAATCGCTGGCTATGCGGGCGGCCAGCCTGTCGAAAAGCTGGTTACCGGCCTCGGTGAAGATGATGAAATGGTTGGCGAAACTCACCATGGCGCCCTGCTGCAGCCGGTGGATGGTATGGTAGGCCTTGGCGTGGCAGAGGGCCATGTTGGCCAGCACGTTAAAGTAATCGGCTATATGGCCGCGCCGGGCGGGCGGGTGGTCGCCGTCAAGATACCCGGTCAGGGCATAGATATTCGGCTCGTTGAAGGTCAGCCAGTCGCTGCAAAGGTCGCCCAGTTCGGCAACCGTAAAATTAACAAAACGCGTGAAGTCACTGACGCAGTCCCTGGAGAGGAAGGCGCCCTTTTTCTCGAACCAGGAGGGGTTATCGAAATGGTGCAGGCATACCATGGGGCGGATATTGCGCTCGATCAGGGCAGCCAGCATCTGGCGGTAACGCTCGATGGCTGCGGGGCTGAAGATACCTTCCTCGGGTTCTATGCGCGCCCAGCTTACCGAGATGCGCAGGGAGTTGAGTCCCATGGCCCGGGCCAGGTCGAAGTCACGCTCAGCATCCTCCCACCAGTTGCAGGCCAGGCCGCTGCGTTCACCTGTCTTGATACCCCCGGCCTTTTCAAATTCGCACCACTGCGAATTGGTACTGTTCCCCTCCACCTGGTAGGCGGACGTGCCCGCACCCCACAGGAAGCCCCCGGGGAATTTCAGCATTTCAGTAGAAGGGTTTTCGCTCACTATAGCTTCTCCATGTTGGCAAGGCTGTAGAGGAGTTTTTTCGTGCCGTAATCATTAAAATCTACTATAACATGAAAATCGGCGGCGTGCTTAAGCACCTGCCTTATCCTGCCAGCGCCGAATTTTGGGTGCGTGACCCTGTCCCCGGCATTTAAGAGCATTTCAATCTGCGGCGCTTCAGGCAGGGCCGCGTTATAAGCTGAGTAGCCATCCCTGACAATATGGCCGTAATAGTCCTGCCTGCTGACCAGGTTAGCCGGCAACTCGCGTATAAAGCGGGAGGGTGTGCGGTAGCCGGCCTGGCCGAAAGCCAGGCGTTGCTCCGCGTGGGTCAGGTATACGAGGTCCATGGCCCGCGTTATGCCCACGTAGCACAGGCGCCGCTCCTCCTCCAGCCTGGCCGGATCATCGACCGACTTGCCGTGCGGCAGGAGCCCCTCCTCCACCCCGGCTATGAAGACCACCGGGAACTCCAGTCCCTTGGAGCCGTGCAGGGTATTGAAAGTCACCGCATCGGCCTCATGCCCCAGTTCGTCCATCCCGGATGCCTGGCTGACCTTGCCCAATAAGGAACTGAGGGCGACGGCCGGGCTGACGTGTTCATAGGCCTGCGCCAGCGAAATAAACTCCACAAGGTTTTCCCAGCGTTCCTCGGGGTTGTCCTCCCCCTGGATGCTTTCGCGAAAGGCTGTTATCTCGATAATACGGTTCATCAGTGCCGCCAGGCTGACCTGCCTGCTTTCAGCGTGAAGTCCCTGCAAAAGGTCATGGAAGCGGACAATGGCGCCGCGTTCACGCAGGGGCAATGTGGATAGTCCGGCTGACTGCTGCAGTACCCGGTTGAGGTGTGTTTGCGATTTTTCGGCCTGTTCCTGCAGCAGGGACAGCGACTTTGCGCCGATGCCCTTGCCGGCCAGCCTGATAACGCGGGTCAGGGCAGCATCGTCCGCGGGGTTGCGCATCACGCGCAGCCAGGCCACCATGTCCTGTATCTCCTTGCGCTTGTAGAAAGGCGTGCCGCCGGTCAGCTTGTAGGGCAGGCCTTCCGCGCAGAAACCGTCCTCGATTGCCCGGGACTGCGCGTTGGTACGGTAAAGCACGGCAAAATCGCTATTCCTGAGGCTGCGTTCCGCCAGGAGCTTCTTGATGCCCCGGACGATATACTGCGCCTCTTCGCCCGCATCCTTAAGCCCTACAACGAACACGGGGCTTCCTTGCTCGCGTGAAGTTGTCAGCGTTTTCTCACGACGCAGTCTGTTGCGGGAGATCAGCGCGTTGGCGGCATCGACGATTGTTTTAGAGGAGCGGTAATTCTCATCCATCCCGATCACCCGCGCGCCCGGAAAGTCCCTGCGGAAATTATCAGTATTGCGCATCTCGGCCTGCCGCCAGGAATAGATGGTCTGGTCCGGGTCGCCGACCACGCAGACATTGCGGTATCTGGCGCCCAGCATCCTGATGATCTGGTATTGCAGGCTGCTGGTGTCCTGGAATTCATCGACCAGTATATACCTGTATGTCTCCTGGTAGCGTTTAAGCGCCGCCCCGTCCTCTTTGAAAAGCCTGTGAACATAGACCAGCATATCGTCATAATCCAGCGAGCGCTGCTTTTTAAGCGTGGCCTGGTAGTTACGGTAGACGGTCGCCGAGGCGTCGTCGAAACGTTCACCCGCCCCTGGGGTGACGATGTCCGGGTCGATCATATTGATTTTGGCATAGCTGATGATGCCCTTGATACGGCGCAGGTTGTTTTCCTCGAAGCTAAGCCCGGCCTCCTCCATGCACTGCCGGATCAGCTTATTCTGGCGCTCGTCATCACAAACTTCGAACGTTGTACCCGGGCCGGGGACACCTTCACTGCGCAATATGCGCAGGCAGGCTGAATGGATGGTGCTGACGGTGACAGCCGGCGGCTTATCAAATAGCTCATCGAGGCGTTTTTTCATCTCTTCGGCAGCTTTGCGGGAGAAGGTCACAGCCAGTATCTGCCTGGGGTTGATTTTAGCCTGCGATATCATGTAGGCGATGCGGTGGACGATGACGCGCGTCTTGCCGCTGCCCGGTCCTGCATGCACCAGCAGCGGACCTTCCACGGTCTGCACTGCCTCCTGCTGCACCGGGTTGAGGCCGCCTAAAAGGTCTACGTTGGCCAGTTCGAATACCTCACTTAATTACAGCCGGTCAGACTTTTTCCAGCGGCGCCATGCTGAGCAGGAGCTTCTTCACCCCTGCGCCTTCGAAGGCAATGATGACTTCCCTGTCCTGGCCGGTGGGTTTGATGCCGATGACCTGCCCGTCGCCGAATTTAGTGTGCCGGACGCGGTCACCGGGGTTCAATACTATTAACTCTTTGGGCGGCTGCAGCGCCTGCGCCTTTTTGGCCAGCATGTCGGCGACACTGGTGCCTTCGTCGTCATCACTCCAGCGTTTTTCGCCTTGCTCCGTGCGCCTGCTGTAGCGTTCCTCGCCGCCGGTCAGCCCCTTCCGCTCCACCAGGTGTTCAGGTATATCGTCGAGAAACCTTGAAGGCGCGCTTTCCGAACTGGCGCCGTAGATGCTGCGGCGGCTGGTATGCATCAGGTAAACCTGTTGCTCGGCGCGCGTTATGCCCACGTAGCAGAGGCGGCGCTCCTCCTCAAGCTCGTCCCCTCCTGCCTCCATGGAACGCCTGTGGGGCAGCAGTCCCTCCTCCATCCCGACCATGAAAACCACCGGGAACTCCAGCCCCTTGGCCTGGTGAAGGGTTATCAGCGTGGTGGTATCCTCTCTGCTCTCTATCTCGTCTGTATCCGCTACCAGGCTGATTTGCTCGAGGAAAGGTGAAAGCCCCTCCCCCGGCGGCAATTCATCGTAATCCACGGCCACGGTGCGCAGTTCCTGGATATTCTCCCAGCGTTCCTCCCCGTCATCCTCACCCCTGATAGTGTCGCGGTAGCCCGATTTATCCAGCAGCGTGTCCATCAGTTTTACGATGCTCAGTTGCTGGCTTTCCACAATGAGGTCGTTGAGCATGCGGTAGAGGCCGGTGATTGCAGCGCTTATCTTTGCGCCAAACCCGGGACCGCCGCGTCCGCTGACCGCCTGCATAGCCGCGAATAATGAGAGGTGGTTGTCCCTGGACCAGTTGGTCAGGTCGGAGAGGGTCTTGGCGCCGATACCCCTGCCGGGGATTTTGATAATACGGGAAAGGCTGATATTGTCAAAGGGGTTGTGCAGCACCCTCAAGTAGGCGATAACATCCTTTATCTCACGGCGCTGGTAAAACTTCATGCCGCCTATCAGCTTGTACTTGAGGCCGTAGCGCATAAAGGCCTCTTCCACGGCACGGGATTGGGCGTTAGTGCGGTACATCACCGCGCATCCGCCGGGCTTTATGCCGTCGCTGCCGGTCAACTGTAGTATCTCGTTGACGACAAATTGCGCCTCTTCCTGCTCGTTGTAGGTTTTGATCATTAAGACCGGCGGGCCCTCCGCATTGGCGGTCCAGAGGTTTTTATGCTTGCGTTTTTTGTTTATAGAGATAACGCTGGATGCCGCCTCAAGTATATTTTTAGTTGAGCGGTAATTCTGCTCCAGCATGATGATCTTAGCGTCAGCGTAGTCCTTTTCGAAGCTGAGGATATTGCGGATATCGGCGAAGCGCCAGGAGTAAATCGACTGGTCGGGATCGCCGACCACGCAGACATTGCGGTGCTTGCCGCCCAGCAGGCGGATCAGCTTATACTGGGTGACGTTGGTGTCCTGGAATTCGTCCACCATCAGGTGCAGGTAACGCGACCGGTATTTCTCCAGCACTTCCGGGTGCTTTTCAAATAGTTGGACCACCTTCATTAGCAGGTCATCGAAATCGACGGCCTTGCTCTGCCCGAGCTGTTCCTGGTAGCGTTCGTAGACGCGGCAGATTATGTCGTCCCAGTGACTGCTGCTCATGCCGGCAAGGCCGGACGGCGTCAGGTGCTGGCTTTTAGCAAAGCTGATGGTGTTGCGTATCTTCTGCGGATTATATTGCCTGGGGTCCAAATCGAGGTCCTGCAGGCATTGCTTGACCAGGCTCTGCTGGTCATCCTCATCGTAGATGACAAAATTGGGATCGATGCCGAGCGGCTTGCCGTCTTGGCGCAGTATCCTGGCGCAGATGGCGTGGAATGTTCCTGACGAGATATTCTCGGCCACCTGGCCGAGCAGTCTATCCAGGCGCTCTTTCATCTCTTTGGCAGCCTTGTTGGTGAAGGTCACGGCCATTATGCGGCGCGGGCTGACGCCCGTGGTCCTGATCAGGTAGGCGATGCGGTGTGTGATCACGCGCGTCTTGCCGCTGCCCGGCCCGGCCAGTATCAGCAGCGGTCCTTCAACGTGCTGCACCGCTTCCTTCTGCGCCGGGTTCAATCCTGCCAGTATATCCATGGTCCTATTTAGCGGTGGTGGCTGTCTTTTCCCAGTGGATTTCGACCTGGTCGGATTCCACTCCGGTGAAAGAGATGCCGTCGGGGCCGCTGGTTATCACGGCGTTGGACGGCTGCAACTTGATAATGGTCTTGCCTCCCGATTGGCTGACCATGACCTTGCTGGAGTTGGTTTTAAGGACGATGTTGACGTTTTGTGTGGGCAGTCCTGTAACAGGCTTGCCCTCAAGGGAGACCGAGCCGATGCTGACGTTCTCAAGATACACGTCCGCTCCTCCGTAGTTGCCGCAGGCCATGCCGGACAGCAGCAATAATGTAGCTGAGGTTAAAGCAATAAAAGCTGCTTTTTTGTAAGTCATCTGAATTTCCTCCTCTGTTCGGGTGAGCGGTGAAATGGCAACCTGGACTGGTGGGGTATTCATGCGGCTACCGCATAATTATAGCATCGTGTTGGAAAGCGGGACAAAGGAAAATAATCTGGAGAGAAGCAGTATATAACCAATGCCCAACAACTTCCAGGAGACGCCCGCGGTCAAAAGTTAACCGGTGGACAATCAAAGCGTCCACCGGTTTTTTACTTCGAGGGATGCGGCCCTATAACGAGTGCTAAGTGTGCTTTCCCAGCCAGTCCTCCACATCGGCGAAGACTTTTGCTTTGTCCGGCTCGTTATGCACCTCGTGGTAGAAGCCTTCGTAGATTTTAAGCGTCTTGTCCTTGGAGCCGGCTTTTTCGTACAACATCCTGGCGCCCTCCTGGTTGACCAGCTTGTCGTCGGAGCCTTGCAGGATGAGTAAGGGCAGGGTCAGCGATGGCAGTTGTGCCTCAAGCTTGTACATGGTGGAGAACATCTCCGAGCCCAGGCGCGCGGTTACCTTGCCGCGGTATACCAGCGGGTCCTTGTCATAGGCCTCTACCACCGCCTTGTCGTGGCTGAGGTGGGCGGAATCCAGTGCCTGCACGCCTAATTTGGGAGTGATGACTGAGAGTATCCTGGCCATAGCGATGG
>JBFYUA010000082.1:0-2765 GCA_041300305.1 Dehalococcoidia bacterium
TAGAAAAGGGCAAGCTGGTTGAGGAAGGACTTGGTGGCGGCCACACCTATCTCGGGGCCGCAATTCAGGTACAAGACGTTGTGGCTCAGTTCCCCCAGCAGGGACTGGGGCCTGTTGATGATGGATACTATCCTGGCCCCGGCCTTGCGGGCCAGTTCTACGCCTTCAATGACGTCCAGCGTTTCGCCGCTCTGTGAAATAGCCATGACCAGCGTGTCCTTGCTTACCGAATCGGCGAAATACTGAAATTCGGAGGCCATGACCACTTCGCAAAATTTCTTGCCGACGCTGGAGAAAAGGTAGCGTCCCACCAGGGCGGCGTAACGTGATGAACCGCAGGCGGTGACGATGACCTGCCCGGCCCGCAATATATCCAGCGCCACTTTGGTGAATATGTCCTTATCCTGGGAGGCCGCTGCCAGCAGGGATTTCGGCTGCTCCATTATCTCCTTGAGCATGAAATAGTCATAACCGCTCCTGTCGTTTTCGCTCCACACGGCATCCGGTTTAGTGGCTTTTTTGGCTATCTCCCTGCCGGTGGCATCGTAGAAAAGGGCCTTATCCACCGTCAATACCGCTATTTCGCCTTCCCCGAGCATGTAAAGCTGGTCGATCTGGCCGGCCATGGCTATCGAATCGCTGGCCGCGAAGGTCTTTTTTTCGCCCCTGCCCACAACTAATGGGCTGCCTTTGCGCGTCCCGACTATCTTGCCGGGCTCCCTGGTGGAGATGGCCAGGAAGGCGTAGGACCCCTGCAGCCTGGGCGCTATGGCTATGACGGCCTCCTGGAGCGTGCGGCCCTTCTTCATTTCGTCTTCTATTTTGTGAGGTATGACCTCGGTGTCGGTTTCGGAGGAAAAATGGTGGCCGCGTTTAATCAGGTCTTTGCGCAGTTCCTGGTAATTATCGATGATGCCGTTGTGTATTACGGCTATTTGCCCGGTGCAGTCCGCGTGGGGATGCGTGTTGGGTTGAGTAACTCCCCCATGCGTTGCCCAGCGGGTGTGGCCTATGCCTACCTGCCCCGGTATTTTATCCAGCTTATACAGTCTGTTTACTTCGTCCAGCTTTCCGATGCCCTTGCGGATTATCAATTTGCCTCCGGACAGCATGGCGATACCGGATGAGTCGTAACCGCGGTATTCCATGCGTTTGAGGTCCTCGAAGATAACCGAGGAGGCTTTACCATTATTACTGCAATAACCGATGATGCCGCACATGTATCTATTTCCTATCAATCCTTGATATTAAGTTTCAAAGTCAGGGGGTCCTTGATGTGAGGCGCCTCGCCGCCATCCTTGAAAAGATAGAATTCCGGCTGTGATTGGCCGCTGCCCTCAACGGTGAAATCCACTTTTTCTTCCCATTTTTGTTTATCCGGCAAAGGGCCGACAATGATGCTTTTGATTATAGCACCGTTCTGCCTGATTTGTATCCTGTAGTCAGTCGTCCGGTATTCGTGGTTCACCACACCCAGCACCACACGGACGGGTTGGCCGGCTTTGACGTCAAAGGGATAATCTGAAGCTTTACCGTTTTCATTCAATATATAGAACTCGGTAAATTTATCGTTGGCCGCAGGAGTCACCGAAAGGTAAATGATCAAACCCGTGCAAAGGATTATAGCTGCAATCAGTACCCCGGAAAGGATTTTATTGAAGGCGTTCATTCAGTATCAAAATTCTACGGATTACGGAGGGCCCCTGTCAATACGGCGCCGCCCGTACAGGCGCATTTGACAGATTGACCGGGTGGCGTTTAGCATATAAAAGCCTTTTTCTGAAAATCGGGTTGTTTGTAGCTTTGTGAAAAATGGAAATGCAAATATGCTGATAATTACATGTATTAAGCAGGTCCCGGATACGACGCAGGTCAAAATAGACGCGGTGACCGGCACGCTGATCCGCGAAGGTGTGCCCTCCATCATCAATCCCTTCGATGCGCATGCGCTGGAAGAGGCGCTGCGGCTTAAGGACCGGTACGGGTTCAGGGTGGTGGCCATATCCATGGGGCCGCCCAGCGCGGAGATGACGCTGCGCAGGGCGCTGGCCCTGGGCGCCGATGACGTGGTGCTGTTAAGCGACCGCGCTTTCGGGGGCGCCGATACCCTGGCCACCAGCATGCTGCTGGCAGAGGCCATTAAAAGGCTGTCGGCGCATGAGGAAATAGCCATGGTCATCTGCGGCAAACAGACCATCGACGGCGATACCGCCCAGGTGGGACCCGGCATCGCCACCAGGCTGAAATACACGCAGCTTACGTCGGTGGACAGGATTGAAAAAATCGATATTCAAAGCAGAAGGGTCACGGTGCGCTGTAAATTTGAGGGGCGCTACGAAATTTTGGAGTCGTCGCTGCCCGCCATGATAGCGGTGCTGCGCGAGATAAACCGTCCGAGGTATCCCACCGTGCCGATGCGCATGCTGTCCCGGGAGGCCGTCATTCAAACCTGGGACAATAAAATCATGCGGCTGAATGAAAACACCATAGGTTTGAAGGGTTCGGCGACGGCGGTCAAGAGGATTTTTTCACCCGACAGGGCCATGGGTCAAATACTCGGCGGAGACGAGGTCACCAATCCTGATGACGCGGCGCGCCTGCTGATAGACAAGCTGGTGAGCAAGAACCTGTTGTCGCTGCAGTAATCCCGGTTGGAACAGGCGGAAATGAGTTAAATGGACGAGAAGAAAAAGATACGCCGGCCGCTGGGAGTGGCCAGGCTTATCGAAGGCAAATGCATCCTGTGCGGCGCGCGCTGCCAGGCC
>JBFYUA010000091.1:0-12138 GCA_041300305.1 Dehalococcoidia bacterium
GGACCTGACGCCCTCCGCCAGTTTGGTGGTTGTGCCGACCTTCGCCAGCGTCGCCGCGGCTTTACGCGCGCCGTAAAGCCCGGCTTCTTTGAAAGCATTGACGCTTGATTTGATGCGCGCCAGGGCCTGTTTCAGGGCGGCGCCGTCGATATCTATAAGGGTGACCGGGCAGCCGGCCTGGGCAAAAACCTGGGCTATGCCCGGCCCCATGGTGCCCGCGCCGATAACGGCAACGTTGCAGACTATCTTAGATTTGACTGAACCAGCCATGTATAATTCTCCTCTCGCAACGGCAGATAATCAGCGCTATGACCAACTATCCGCCACTGTGTTAATCAATACTTGCAGCAGTCCGTTTAAAGTGTAGGACCAGCCGGGGTTTGGCCTAAAGCCTGTACTCTATCTCTTCAAGCTCCTTGTGCATCGTCTCATAGGGTTTAATCAGCATCAGGCTGACAGCCGGTATGATCATAATCGCCCCTGTTACTACCCAGAACCACTCCATCTTGGGAGAAAGTGTTAGCAATATGGCCGCCAGTATGGGGCCGAGCACATAGGATGCGCGGGTGATCGTCGTGGTCCAACCCAGGCAGGAGCCCCTTCTCTCCGTGGGGAATATCTCCGGTATGTACACGACAATCCACGCATAAGAGAAAGCAATGAAGAAGCCGCCGAAGATAATAGCGATGCGCAACATGGAATCCGGGAGGAAACCTATGGGCGCCATGCTGACCGCCATTCCCAGGCAGCCGATAACGAAAGTCAGTTTTCTGCCTATCTTGTCCAAAGACAGGCCCCCGAGTATTCCGCCGACCAGCATGGCCAACATGGCCCATAGCAGGTAGCCGTTGGTCCATTGCTGAAGGGTCAACCCCTTGATTTCCATGAAAAAATAACCTGCCCAGAAAAAGAGAAACTGGGAGAGCAGCCAGCATATCCACATCAGCGAACCGATAGCGATGTACCTGGCATCCTCCTTAGTTATCACCCCCAGGCCGAATATATGCTTTTTCCTGGTGCCGGCCCTGCGCTCGACCTTGATCTGGTCGTACCTCTGTGTTTCCTTCATGAAAAACCACAATATGATGCCGATCATCATCATGAAGAACATCACGCCGTACATCCACCTCCAGTCCAGGCCCATCTTATCTACCAGCAGGGAAGGCAGAATGGCGCTCAGCGGGAGCATGCCGAGGGTAAATACCAGGGCGACCATCTTACCGCGGTTGGCAGCCCGTGCCTCCTCTCCGATGGGCATTGACCACATATTGGAGACCGTCGTCAGCATGGCAACGGCGTAAAAAGCCATGAACATCAGGAATGAGGGTGTGAAATATACTATGCAGATGCAGGAAGACCCCATCAGCAGCAGTAATATCAGGATCGACCACTTCCTGCCGATAGTATCATTCAGCCCGTTGAGCAGGAATACCAGGAAAGTGGGGATAAGGAAGAGGGATTCTGTCCAGGAGAACTGCGCCGGGGTCAGGCTATACTCTTTGAGGATGTAAGGGAGGGCCGTTGTCTTGATGGTGGATATGTACCAGTCGATGAGGGCGACAATGGTCATCAGGACGACTAAATAGGCGATATAGCCACGGCTGCGGGGCTTGATGATGGGTATGGGTACACTTTCAGGCTTATTCAAATTCCAACCTCCAAATGAACAGATTATTATCAACCGGCCACACAATGATTAGACCCCAAATATGGACAGGTACTGCTATATCTTCACCTCCTGCCTGCAACGTTAATGAATTTTCGTTAATAAACTATACCACGATTTTACCTGCAGTTCCCGCTGACGCAAGCGGTTATTTTTTCGCGCAGCGAGATGAAGCCGTGGTCGCTGCGGGAACGGGGGTAAGAGAGGTCGATGGGGAAGACCTGCTTGATGGTACCCGGGCTTTCGGTTAGAACGACGATGCGGTTGGAGAGGTAAACAGCTTCCTCAACGCTGTGGGTCACGAAGAGGACGGCCTTGCGGTTTTCCTGCCAGATATACAGCAATTCCTTCTGCATCTGGCTGCGCGTTTGCGCGTCCAGTGAACCGAACGGCTCGTCCATCAGCAGGACTTCGGGATTGTTGGCCAGCGCCCTGGCAATAGCCACCCGCTGCTTCATACCCCCCGATAGTTCAGCCGGGTATTTGTGCTCGTTACCGCTCAACCCTACCAGCCGGATATAGTGTTCGGCTATTTTAACCCGTTCTGCCGCAGGCACATGCAACAGCTCCGGACCGAAAACGATGTTATCCGTGGCATCCCGCCAGGGGAATAGCGCGAAGTCCTGGAATACCAGGCCCCGCTCGGGCCCGGGTCCGGTTACCTTGTTATTATCAACGTATACGGCTCCCTCGCCGGCAGTTTCCAGCCCCGCCACGATTTTTAGCAGCGTGGTCTTGCCGCAGCCTGAAGGGCCCACAATTGCGACAAATTCACCGGGGCCTACGTCCATGCTGAAGTCCTGTAAAGCATGGGTGACCTTTCCGCCCTTCTTCTCGCTAAACGACTTGGATATATGCTCTATAGTGAGTTTAGCATTGCTCATGGCTGCACCCGCCAGAAAAGCAGTTTATCCTCGGCCTTTTTCAGCGCGGTGAACATCAGGAAGCCCACAATGCCGATCATCAGCATGCCGGCCACGGTTTTGGCCGCTTCCATGGTCGAATAGTAGTACATAATCATATAGCCGAGGCCGGAGTTTGAGCCGGTCAGTTCGGCCGCCACCAGGCACATCCAGCCGATGCCGATGCCGATGCGCAGGCCCGCCATAATTGACGGCGCCGCGGAAGGCACCCCCACCTTGAAGAGTATCTGGCCGGAGCTGGCGCCCAGGGTCCTGGCCACCTCCACCAGCTTTTTGGGCGTGCTTTCCATTCCCAGTACCGTATTGAGCAGTATCGGGAAAAAGGCGCCCAGCCAGATGAGGAAAACGGCCGGTGTGAAGCCCAGGCCAAACCACAGCATGGCCAGCGGTATCCAGGCCAGTGGAGGTATCGGCCGCAGGATTTCGATGACGGGTTCCAGCAGGTCCCTGACGTTGCGCCACCATCCGATGGCCACCCCGAGCAAAACACCCGATACCGCGGCCAGGGCAAAACCCACCAGCACCCTCCACAGGCTGATGATGGTATTTCCCCACAATTCACCCGCCCAGGGCAAACCGGCCGGGCCGGGCGCGATGAGTAAATCATAGAGGGCCCTGATAACGTCAACCGGTGTGGGGAACAACTGGGGGAGGTTGGCCGCCAGGGCGGCAACCTCCCAGACCATCAGGAAGAGCAGGATTGAGACTATGCGTAAAGGACGCGTATCTTCACCTCTGAATATACTGGAGGTCTACCACCTTATTGACGAAAGCATCGAGGTCCGGGACATCGCCGGCTGTGATGATGGGTTTTATCGTGCCGCTTTCCCCGAGGCTGATTATCTCCCGGGCAAACCTTTTTACGTCGTCCTTGTTCAGGGCGTAGGTATATTTTACCCGCGTAAAGGCGTTATCTATGACAGGGGCATCCAGCCTGGTCCATTTTTGCGCAATGGCTTTGGCCTCTGCCGGGTTATCGGCGATGAAATCGATCGCCCTCCTGTGCGCCCGGATAACCGCGGCTACAGTCTTGTCATTTTTCAGAGCGAAATCGTTGCGGGTAACTACCACGCAACAGGGGTGGCCCGGCCAGATCTCCTTCGATTCAACCAGCGCCCTGCCGTAACCGCCGGCCACGGATTTGGCCACAAACGGTTCCCATACAAAATAGCCGCTGATACGCCCGGTCTGCAGGGCCTGCGGCATGTCGGGCGGCTTGACGGTCCCCGGGAAAAGGTCCAGGTCGGCAAAGCCCAGCGAATTTTTCGCAAGCAGCATGCCCAGCATGACGTATTGTATCGAACCCGGCGCCGGTGTGGCCACCTTTTTCGACTTTAACCCGGCAACGCTATTCACTCCTGTTTCGCTTACCAGCGCGGAACCCTCAAGGTTCACGCCGGCAATGATGGAGAGCTCTATTTTCCGCGCCGCGGCCAGCACCGATGGGGCTATGCCCACATATCCCATATCAAGCTGGTCGGCCGCCAGGGCATCCATCTCGGCAGGCCCGGCGTCAAAAGGACCCGCTACCTCCACATTTACCCCCTCTTCGGTAAAAAACCCCCTGTCCTGCGCAACGAAAAACGGTAAATGGTGCAGGTCGCCCAGCAGGTAGCCTATCCTCACCGTTTCCGCTTTGGCCGGCGCACAGCTTAATCCGCCCGGCAACAGGATTATTAATATTGAGGCCAATACCAGGAAGGCCAACTTTCTGTGTGAAGGCGACATGCCATTCTCCTTTTCCAGCGATTATATCAATTATGCAGGGTTGATTAAATTATACAAGATTTGTATAATTTGTATAGCCTGCGGTTTGACCGGGGCGCGTGGCCTGAAATTGTCCGCTATGTTATTATGGTGCTGTATTTTCATCTTGTTTGCGTTCATTTATTCTATGCATAAATTATCAGGAGGACGACGGTGAAGCAAAAAACCATACAGGCTGATTACTGGGACAGGAAAATCGATATTGAGGTGCCGGAGGATACCGTAATAGGTGAGATACCCAACCCTGCCGTCCTGCAGGACCCCGAAAAGGCCATCAGGGAAGCCATTAATAAGCCCATCGGGTCACCGCCTTTATCCGAACTGGCGAAAAAAGCGCGCAACGGCAGGGTCACCATAGGTTTCGATGACCCCTCCCGCCCGGGTAAGCCCCGCCAGCTTATCATCCCCATCATCCTCGAAGAATTGTTGAAGGCCGGGGTCAGGGAAGAGAATATCTACCTGATGTGCGGCAGCGGCAACCACTGTAAATGGACACCCTCACAGTTGCGGGCCTGTCTCGGCCCCGCCATCTATGACCGTTTCGCCCCGGCGGGCAGCGCCTCCCGTGTCATTAATCACGATTGCCACGATCCCGAAAACCTGGTCTATATGGGCACGTCCGAACTGGGCGATTTTGTTGAATACAATAAGGCGCTGGTTGATTCAGACCTGTTTATCTACACCGGTACCGTGGTGGTCTCCAATTGGGGAGGCATGACCGGCACCGGGGTGATCATCGGTTTTCCCAGCACGCGCAGCATGACCTCAACGCACGGTTTCCCCGTGGTCGGGCATCCCGACTCCTGCCATGGTAACCAGCATACCATGATGTACCGCGCCCACAAGGAGGCGGTCATGGCACAGATCGAGAAACATACGGGCAAACGGGTCTTCTACGTCGACGTTGTGCCCAGCGCAGGCGGCGCCCCGGCAGGCGTATTTGCCGGCTATTCCCCCGAGATTAATGAACCAACCTGGAAATTTGCCGAGAGCATCTATCATATGGAAGTGCCGCAGGCCGACGTGCTGATTTACGGCGTGCCGCGCTATTCACTGTATGGTGAGACCAGCAACCCGCTGATTGCGCTGGCCGCTGCCTGTGCCCCGGTGCGCATGTGGGTCAATAAGCCGCTGGTGCGGGAGGGCGGCGTGGTAATTGCCCTGGCGCATTGCGACGGCACTATCGATGAGAGGTCGCATCCTTCCTACGCGGAGATACTCGACCTTTACCGCAACTGTTTCAGCATGCAGGAACTGTCAACCTACGAAGAGGAGTTCATGTACCGCGAGGATCTCATCTTCAAATACAGGCATGCCTATGCCTACGCCCCGGTGCACGGCTTCTGGCTGATGTATGAGAGCGAATATGCCCTCAACCATACCAACAAAATCATCATGGCCGGTGTGCCCGGCATGGATAACCCGCTGGCCAAGGTGCAGGTGAGCGGGACCGGTGGACCGGGCGCCGTGCGGGATGTCGGTTGCACCCCCGTCAGGGACTTTGCCGAAGCCATGAAGATGGCCGAGAAAATAGTCGGAAAGAACCCTAAAGTGATGGCCTGCCCGTCCTTCTGGACCAGGATCAGGCCGAGGTTCTTCGTAAAGTAACAGCGAACGATTTTGCAAATTAAACGGGAGGCAAAAAATGCGTCTGCAATCATATCAAACAGAGATCAAGGACCACCTGCAATACCTGGGGGTATGGGACAACCTGGTGGCGGGGAAGCTCAAATGCTTCGTCTGCAAGGTCAAGCTGAACAAGGACAACTTCGGCCTGGCCTTCCGCGACGGTGAAAAAATGGAGACGACCTGCAACAAAGTAGACTGTATCCGCACCGTGACCCGGGTCTTGAAAGACTGAGCGGTTAATTGATTGAGCCATAGGAGAAATAAAATGACTACTTTTTATGATGATAGAAGGCCTTATGACAATTACGACTCCACCACCAAAGAATGGGACGCTATTTTTATCGGTGGCGGCGCTTCGGGCCGTTTCGGCTCTTCGTATTTCCGCGCCATGGGCGGTAACCAGCTTACCATCGAGATGGACAATCACCTGGGCGGCAAATGCTGCAAGAACGCCTGCGTTTTGCACCACTACCTCTACGAGATAGCGGTTGAACTGGACAAGGCGCGCATCTGGGACAAGAAAGAATACTGGCCGAAATTCCCCCGCAAGAACGGCAAGGTGGAGATACTGCCCATACTGCGGGACTATTTCATTGGACGCGAATACGTGTTCGATTTCATGTTCCACCAGAGCAAGGAACAGCTCAAGCTGCAGTTCCTCATTAATCAGCGCGCTTCCATTGTAGATACTCACACAGTCAAGGTTGACGGCAAGGGCGAGTTTAAGGCTAAAAATATTATCGTGGCCGCCGGCGCCGGGCCGACCGTGCCCAACGTGCCGGGCAAGGACCTCAAAGGCGTTTACACCTACGCCAACTTTCTCGAGCTGGATTATGAGCCCAAAGACGTGGTGGTGGTCGGGGCATCCAAGAGCGGCCTGCCATGGGCCTGCTTTTTCAACGCCGTCGGCTGCAATACCACGGTGGTTGAGATGGCCCCCGCGCTCAGCCAGTTCCCCATCGATGACGACGTGCGTGATTACACGCTGCGCATGATGCAGATCCGGGGCCTGCCCGTGCTGGATGAGACTACACTGACTTCAATCAACGGCAACGGTTCCGTGAAATCCGTTACCGTTAAAGGCAAAGATGGCAAGGAAAAGGTCATCAAGGCCGACCTCGTTTACCTTGGCACCGGCTGCACGCCGCGGTCCGAGCTTGTGACGCCGCTGGGTGTCAAGATTGGTCCCAAGAAAGAGATACTTATCGATAAGCATATGGCGACCAACGTACCCGGCATCTATGCCAGCGGCGACATCACCGGGGGGGTCATGGAGATGTGGAAGGCCCGGCAGGGCGGCATGCTGGCCGCCAAGAACATCCTCGGGGATCCGGCTGAATTTGAAACCGAGCTTTTCGCTGACACCGTGCATACTTTCTACGAGACCACCTGGGTAGGCATGACCGAGAAGGAGGCCAAAGAGAAAGTCGGCCAGGTCTTTGTGGTCAGGATGCCCATACAGGGCTATAAAAACTGGCTGCCGCTGCCGCTGTGCGAGGGGACAATGGAATTCGCCCACCAGTGGACCGACCTCTCCGGATACCAGAAGATTATCTACGATGCCAAGACCAGGAAGTTTCTGGGTGCGCAGCATGTGGGATACGGCGGCAAGGACTCCTTCCAGTACCTGCTTTACCTGCTCAAGAAAGGCGCGACCATTGACGATATCGCCAATCTGACCGAGCTTTTCATCAACCCCACGCATTTCATACAGCTCTCCCGCCTGCGTGCCGGAATGAAGAATTTAGTCGACCTCGGCTAAGGGTTCACTTTAAAGATGAGGCAGCAATACCGGCAATCCCGTATTATGCGGGGTTGCCGGTTTATTTAAAGCGGAGGTTACAAAGATGAAGATCAAAGATTTCGCGGGTAAAACGGCGTATATCACCGGGGGTTCCAGTGGCATCGGCCTGGCCTGCGCTGAGATGCTGGCCGCAAGGGGCGCCAGCGTATTGATAATGGCCAGGCGTCCGGACCAGCTTGAAACTGCCATTAAGCAAATTAAAAGTAATCGCCTGTCAGAGAAGCAGCGTTTTTCTTCCCTTCAATTGGACGTGTCCGACAGGGACCGGATTGCGGGTTCCCTGTCAGGAGCGGTAAACGGATTCGGTCCGCCTGATATCTTGATCAACAGCGCCGGCGTTTCTTTCCCGCAGAAATTCGAGGACATACCCTTTGAAAAATATGACGAGATAATGAGGGTGAACCTTTACGGGACCTGGAATACCATCTCAAACCTGCTGCCGTATTTGAAGCAAAGCCATGGCTATATAATCAACGTTTCCTCAGTGGCCGGCTATATCGGCGTCTTCGGCATGACCGCCTATAGCGCTTCCAAGTTTGCCGTCATAGGGTTTTCTGAAGCCTTGAGAAGCGAGTTGAAAAGGTTTGATGTCACTGTCTCGGTGCTTTGTCCGCCCGACGTGGATACGCCCATGCTGGAGAGGGCGGGCAGGATCAAGCCGGAGGAAACAAAGGCAATTTCATCTACGGCCAGGGTAATGAAGGCGGAGGAAGTGGCAAAGGCGGTCATCGATGCCCTGGCAAAGGGGGAGTTTATGATATTGCCCGGCGCCGGGACCCGGTTCACCTATGATATGAAGAGGCTGTTTCCCTGGCTGGTCGAGTCGATAACCGACAAACGGATAAGCAAGTTCCAGAAATAGGTCATTGCGGTGGGCCCGCAAGCGACAAAGCAATCTGATGGCACAGCACTACTATTGCAGCTGTGCAGGTTTCGTCGGTTTTTATCCTGAATTATTCGCCCAGGCGGATAATGTTGTCTGCTTGTATTCCCACCGTGCAGCCGCGAGTATCGAAGATCAGCTTTGCTTCCTTGACTATCGAGTTCAAATCGTAGCAACTATGGTCAGCTAATATAACTACGCAATCATAGGAGCCCACGGCCTTTTTCTCGAGCTTGATTGACTTGAGCTTAATACTCTCATCTTTTAAATCGGATATGTATGGATCATGGTAATGCACAGCGGCTTTCCTCTCAAGGAGCAATTCGATGACACGCAGCGCCGGCGATTCCCGGACGTCTTCAATGTCCTTTTTATAGGCCACGCCCAGGATAAGAATTTTTGCCCCTTTTACGCTTTTGCTTATTGTGTTTAATGCCCCGATAATTCGTTCTACGATATATTCCGGCATGGTTTCATTGATCTCAGCGGCAAGCTCGATGAAGCGGGTGTGAAAGAAGTACTGCCTGGCCTTGCTGGCCAGGTAATACGGGTCCAGCGGTATACAGTGCCCGCCCACCCCGGGACCCGGGTAGAAGGGCATATAGCCGAAGGGCTTGCTGGAAGCAGACTTGATGACCTCCCAGACGTTGATGTTCATCTTTTCACACAGCTTGGCGAGTTCATTGACCAGGGCGATATTGACGCTGCGAAAGACATTTTCAAAGACCTTGTCCATCTCGGCGACCTCGGGTGTGGATACCTCCAGCACCTTATCCGAAACAAACCCGTAAAGCAGTGCTGCCATCCTGGTCGAGGTGGGTTCCATACCGCCTACCACCTTGGGCGTGTTCCGGATTGTGAATTTCTTGCTGCCCGGGTCTATGCGTTCGGGTGAGAAAGTGAGTAAATAGTCAACTCCTACTTTGAGCCCGGTGGATTCAAGTATGGGCAGCACTATCTCCCGCGTGGTCCCGGGATAGGTTGTGCTTTCCAGTATTACCAGATGGTCGAGGCGCAGGTACCGGGCTATATCGTTGGTGGCGCTTACAATGTACGCGAGGTCAGGTTCCTTGGTTTTGGTCAGAGGCGTGGGGACGCAGATAATAATAGTATCTACCCTGCGCAGGTCTGACCGGCTGGTGGTGGCCTTTAAACGCCCGCCGGCTACGGCTTTTTTTAACCGTGGCGAATCTATGTCCAGCAGGTAAGATATGCCCCGGATTATCTTGTTAACGCGTCCCTTGTCGGAGTCGATGCCTGTTACATTAAACCCTGCTTCAGCAAAGGCCAGCGCCAGCGGCAATCCAACGTACCCCAAACCTACTATGCCAATGATGGCCGTTTTCTTTTTGATCCTGTTCTCGAGGTTTTTAAAATTCAGAATATCTAAAGTTTCCTTAGCCATTTGCCTGCCCTCCCTGATATTTCTTTATACAGTTAAATACATATTCAGGATAGTTTAACGGCGTGTATTAGTGATGTCAATAAGTTATATCAATTCCTGAAATAGCGAGAATAGTGTTGGGAAATACCATCCGCTTATCAATCCAAATTGTCATGTATTACAGCCCTTGTTTGTCGCAGCATTGACAGATTATCCGAATTTAGTATAATTCTTAGCCATGGCTGATATGGGGCGGACCGAGCAAAAAGACAGGTATTTGTATGTGCTGTCGGAGGTATCCGGTATCGTATCGAGTTCGCTGGCAGATAAAGATATCCTGGAGGGTGTGCTCTGGGAACTCTGCACTTTGCTGGATGTGGACGCATGCTGGATCCAGGACTATGACCGCTCTAATAAAACGTTGAAGCTATTGGCACAGCGCGGCTTACCGGACGAGATAGTCAGTGACATTACTTCAGTTGCTGTTGGGCATAATATAACCGGGAGGGTGGCCCAGGAAAGGAAATCTGTATTTTCTAATGATATTACCAGGGACACAAATTATTCATGGGACATCGCCGTCAAGTCAGGTTTTCACTCGCTGATAGCCGCGCCCGTGATTTCCGCTGGCAAATTACTTGGGATTGTTGGCGCCTTGTCACACAAATTTGACATGTTCACCGTTAACGATCTCAAATTGTTCTCAGCCATCAGTGCCTGCATAGCCGATGTATGCAATAGGACCAGCCCTGGCGAACAATCATCGGAACTTAAGAAACAACAGGAAGAAATCGTACATACCCAGTTGTTTTTGAGCGCACTTAGCCACGAACTTAAGACACCGTTGACAGCCATTCTCGCATCGACAGGACTCCTGGTTGAAGAGCTTGAAAAAAGCGATGAAAAAACACTGCTCAAGGTTGCTATGAATATTTCCCGGAGCGCTGAAAGCCTGCAAAACCGCCTCAATGAATTGCTCAACCTTTCCAGGACCAGGGACGAAGCTTTCGGTGTAAACAAGACAGAAGTGGACTTCTCTAAACTGGCATCTGAAGTTGCCGACCAGGTGTCATCGCTCGTCAAGCAGAAGAAACAATCGTTTGCACTGGAAGTGCCGAAGGGGATAAAAATTACGGCGGATGAACAAAGGGTAGAGCAAATCCTGATGAATTTATTATCCAATGCGATTAAGTTTACCCCTGAGAGCGGTGAGATATCTTTGAAAGCCGATTGTGATGGCAATAGGCTTGTGGTAAAGGTGGTGGATACAGGCCCCGGGATACCCGGCGAAGAAACTCATAAGATGTTCCGACCGTATTACCATCTCTCGGCCGACAGGGCGAGCATACCGGGGTTTGGGTTGGGCCTGGCGATAACCAAGCAATTGGTTGAGCTGCATGGGGGCTCGATATGGGTGCAAAGCGAAGTCGGAAAAGGTAGCACGTTCTCGTTTTCCTTGCCTTTGAATTGAAGATAAGTTAGAATCCTGTTATGCGGCAGAGTGTAAAAATACTGCTGATCGAGGACAATGCCGAGATACAGGAGTCTGTTTGTCTGATTTTCGAATTGCGTTGGCCGGAAGCCAGGATCATACAGGCGTTTGATGGGTCCCGGGGCATCGCATCGTTAAAGTCGGGGCTACCCGACCTTGTAATGCTGGATCTGGGGTTGCCCGACATAGACGGCTTGAAGGTACTCAAAGAAATCCGTTCTGTCAGCCAGGTCCCTGTTATTATCTTCACTGTGCGTGGGGAAGGGATGGATAAGATAAGGGGATTTGAGCTTGGCGCAGATGATTACATAGTCAAACCGTTCTCGCCCAAGGAAATTATTGCGCGTGTGAATACCATACTTCAACGTAGCGGCAAAATCGCAGACGAAATTGAGCCGGTCAAACGGGTTAAGGCTGCACAAAAGGTATCGATAAATTATGATTCAGGGACGGTCAGCAGGGGTGATAAAAGGTTCAAATTAACTAATACGGAGACTAACCTGCTGAGGTACATGGAATTGAACTATAACAGGGTGCTGACCGCAAATGATATACTGGCTAAGGTGTGGGGTAACGAATACGTCGATTGC
>JBFYUA010000108.1:0-5827 GCA_041300305.1 Dehalococcoidia bacterium
GATCGCATTGGATAAAATAAGAAAGGACATGCTGGATAAGGCATTTGCACTGGCCAAGAAATACGAGATGGAGAACGGCAATTGTGCCCAGTGCGTATTTTCCGGCGTCACGGAAGCGCTGGGCGTTGAAAACAGCGATGTGTTTCGCGCCGCTACCGGGTTTGCCGACGGCATCGGGCTTACGGGTGAAGGGCATTGCGGAGCTTTGTCGGGCGGTGTTATGGCTATCAGTTCTTTGTTTGGCAGGAAGCGTGATGAATTCGCCCGCCGCGGGAAAATGATGAAAGCGCTGCTGCTTTCCCGCCAGCTCCAGGCCAAATTCATCGAAAAATACGGCGTCTGCCGCTGCCATGATCTGCAGGTCAAATTCTTTGGTAAATTTTTCAACCTGTATGAACCGGCCGAGTTAGAAGCTGCCGTAAAAGCAGGCGTAATGGAAACATGCTCCACCCTGGCAGGCGAAGCGGCGCGCCTGACCTTAGAGCTGATTTTCGAACAACAGGACAAGGACGCTGCCAAAGCATTGTGATCGATAGGATGCGGCCTTCATTGATCGGCTTCTGGCGGGATTCCGGGATTCGCTTTGATCACGCGCTTCGTAAACAATTTATCCAGGATAAAAATTATACCGTCGCCGGTTTTATCCAACCCTTTAATCAGGTGGGTACCGGCTTTATCGATGACCGAAAATACGGGATTGGCAGCGCTCCCGGCGGTTGGCGCCAGTTCGGGCAGGGCTTCCTGTTTAGCTGAAGTGAGAGAGGGATCATTCCCGGTTGATTGTTGGTCTTGCCTCTCAGGTGGGTTGAAACTGTTCAGGTCAGCTATTACAGTACCGCAAAGGGAGGAAAGCTCACTGCCTAATCCGGGATGGCGGGATTCAACTTCGGCTATATCGCTTTTAAGCCGGTTAAGAGATTTGAGCAGGTGCTCCAGCTTTTGTGAAGACCGATGCTGCCGGCCAACCGCTGTTGCTTCGGTGAGGTCTGGCGATTGCTCCGTCATTAACCTTATATTAGGACGTAATCAGCCAATTTTCAAGGTTATGCCGACAGGGCAATGGTCGGAGCCATGTACGTCTTTTAAAATTAAAGCGCTGCTGAGCGATTTAAGCAGGCCGGGTGAAACAAAAAAATAGTCCAGGCGCCAGCCGACATCCTTTTCCCTGGCCTTGAAGCGGTAGCTCCACCACGTATAATGGCCGGGGTCACGGTTGAAGTGACGGAAGGTATCGGTATAGCCGTGGGAGGCCAGCTTATCCATCCAGGCCCGCTCCTCGGGCAAAAATCCTGATGTTTCCTTGTTCTCCTTTGGCCGCGCCAGGTCTATCTCCCGGTGGGCAACATTGAAATCACCGCAGACAATTATATTGTCGCCACGCTCCCTTAGCGCGTCTATATGGTCAAGAAACGAGTCGTAGAAGGCCAGTTTGAAAGGCAGCCTTTCGGCCATTTTCTCGGCGTTAGCGGCGCCGTCCCTGCGGGCAGTCGCAACTTCCCGCGCAGAATAGGCCTTGGGGAAATAGACGTTGAAAAGTTTGAAGTCCGGGTACTGAGTCATTAAGACCCTGCCCTCGGCATCGAAGCGTTCTACATTCAAGCCGGTTACTTCCTGAAGCGGCTTTTCATGGCTGAAAGTGGCCACCCCGCTGTAGCCTTTGCGGGCGGCGAAGTTCCAGGCGGTATGGTAGCCCAGCGGAGATTCTAGGGCGGGAGGAAGCTGGCCCTGCTGCAGCTTGGTTTCCTGGAAGCAGATGATGTAGGGGGATTCCCTTTTCAGCCAGTCGAGGAAGCCCAAAGGGTGGTGGCCGGCCGGTGCAAGGTTGGCCTTGTCCAGCATGTTACGCAGGCTGACCACGTTCCACGAGATAATTTTGATTTCTTTAGCCATTTTGTTAGTTCCTTGTCATTCCCAGCGTATTTCCCCGTCTTTACGAGGCACCACCCAAAAATGTCTTTGCGAGGAGCGCAGCGACGAAGCAATCTTATGGCATTACGCCACCGACGGACAGATTGCCGCGCCCTTCGGGCCCGCAATGACATCATCTATGGTTGCGGGTCGCCGCCTTCATCCGACCATTCCTGCATCATCCTCTTAACGCGTATGGCCAGGTTGGGATTGGAGCGTAATCTTTCGATAAAAACAGGGCACCCTTCCAGCATGGAATTCTCGGCGGCTGAAGCCAGGCCGGAGAGCAACTGGCCGATACCCAAATCCTCCATCCCGGGTGTACCTGTAAAAGAGATGTTCGAACCCAGTTGTTTCTTGAGGTCGAGCTCGGTAACACGCACGGGCAGCACGCAATTTTTATACCAGGGACAGGTCTTGCATTGCAGCAACGATTGGGCTTCATCAAGTATATCAGCCATTTAATCTCCCAGGGGGCTTCAATTCATTTTAATCCTTCGCGGCCGCTGCCGCAAAAGAAGCTGCATTTGGGGCAGTAGCGCGAATCTTTGGAGATGTTGTTACCGCAATTCGGGCAGGTAGGCTGGAGAGGCAGTCCGCAGTTGCCGCAAAACCTGTCGTAAGGTACCCTTTGCCAGTTGCAGTTTGGACACCACGCATTGATAGCGCCGAGCACGCCAAGCTGTGAACCGCAGAACAGGCACTGGTTGGTTCCGGCGGTATTTTCTTTCAGGCAAACGGGACAGATAAAATTCTTTTGCATAATGACCGAAGGGCCGCTAAATATTTTATGCCTGTTTACAGATATAGGCAATTGACAGGCGTTACGGGGTGGTATCGAATTGCAAATCGGGCCCTTTGCCTATATTGCCGTATTTATCGACGGAAATGACCCTGTAGACATAAGATGACTTGGGCAACAGGTTTGTGAGCCCGACTTCGTGAACAAATACACCGGAGTTAGCGCCAGTCGTAGGGTCATTTTGAATGGGAGTGGTGGTATTCGGGTATGGCCATATGCCGTATTCAACCTGAGAACTCGACTGTTCATCAGTTACCCAGGAGATAATTGCGCCGCGGTTGGCGCCCTCACGTATTTTTACCAAAGAAATTTGCGGGGGAATTTTCTCGGTTACGGCGGCTGCTTTGGGTGGCGGTCCCGTTTTTATCCATCCGAACTGGAACGCCAGCACAAAAAAAATGGCCATGCCGACCACTAATACAACGAGTGAAGACAGCAAGATGGGGTTGGTGGTGCGGACGAAATTTGTTACCTGCGCGGTCAACCTGTCTATGGCGCTAACCGGCGGCGCTCCCCCGCCGTAGCCCGGCTGATACAGGTAATCGTGATGCTGTGCGTAACCGTCCGGGTATTGCTGGTACGGGGGGAATGGTGGTTGCCCCTGGTACCCCTGGCCAGGGTCCTGATAGGGTTGCTGGTATTGACAGGCAGCCGGGTCCTGGTAATTACCTGGTGAATAGGGCGGTGGTTGCTGCGGCGATTGAGCGGGATATTGGGCCGGCGCAGGTGGACTGACCGCCTGTGCAAGGGGCGCATTGCAGGCCTGGCAGTACTGGCTGTCATAATCATTGCCGGCCCGGCAGGCCGGGCAATAGGCCAGCAGTGGAACACCGCAGTAAGCGCAAACCCACTGGCCGCGCAAATTTTGTGCACCGCACTGAGGACAGGGGATTGTTGATTGATACATCAATTCTAGCCTGTGAAAAGGCCGGTTGAATTATTCTGACGGTGTTGTGAAGAAGTTTGTTTCCGACACAGCGTCTGCGCTGCCGTTGGTGTGTGAAAGTACACGGTATTGATATTCGGTATTGCCGGTTAAACCCTTGATGATGACCCCGTGATCCACCAGACCGATGCTGGTACCGCTCGCGGGGTCATCCGTTATCTCGGTCTTGTTTCCAAAGGAACCTTTGGGGCCCCATTCCACCTGCGAACTGGAAGGCTTATCGGTCTTCCAGACAATGCCTGCTTCCTTAATGGCCTTAGTTGTTACCTCGACTTTGCTGATTACCGGTGGTACGGTGTCTTTAGATACACCCGTGCTGGTCTTGGTAGTGTTGTCGCTGCCGAATTTGAGTATGCTCTTCAGGTATCCCTGGGTGTATGCCCAGTAGCCGAAACCTCCCAGGCCGGCAATTAACAATACCAGGAGGAATATCAGCATGCCTTTGCCGCCGCCCTGCTGAGGAGGTTGGGCGCCGGGTGGGTAGCCGCCTCTGGGTTGGGGAGGATAGCCCGGCTGAGGAGGATAACCGGCAGGAGGGTAACCCGGTTGTGGCGGATATGCGGCAGGCGGATAGCCTGGTTGCGGAGGGTAGCCCGGTTGGGGAGGAAAGCCCGGCTGGGGCGGATAGCCGGCAGGAGGGTAACCCGGCTGAGGAGGATAACCGGCAGGCGGATAGCCTGGCTGCGGAGGGTAGCCCGGTTGAGGCGGATAACCGGCAGGCGGATATCCCGGCTGCTGAGGGGGGTAGCCGGGCGGCTGCGGTGGATAGCCGGGCGGCTGTGCCGGATATCCAGGCTGTTGGGGAGGATAACCCGGTGGCTGAGGCGGATACCCGGGCTGTTGCGGCGGATGATAACCCGCCTGTTGCGGCGGCGCTCCGCCGAACGTCATACCGCACCTGGCGCAGAACGTGCTTCCGGGGTTAGCCGGGGTGCCGCAACCGGGGCAGGCCACCGGCAAAGGCGTACCGCAGGCATTACAAAACCGCTGGCCCGGGGCATTATTTGTGCCGCACCTGGGACACTTAATCCATTGCTGCATTATAAATCTCCATAGCCGCCGATTTAACTATCGCAAAAATAAACGTAATTTATCTATCGTTGGTTTACCTATTTTCCTGATTATATACATCGATATCAAATAAATCAATTATTAGGAAACGCAAAATTCAATTATCGGCTGCCGACCGTGTAGCTCCTGCGCGAAACCTCTTCGCCCGCGGCGTTATAGAGTACCGCGGTATCAGGGGTCTCATTATTCCAGATATTGCCCTGTGCCCAGTTGAAAGAAAATCCGCCGGAAGAACAGTGTACTTCGTCGGTATAGACCAAAATCGTTTGCCCGGGGTAAAGTGTGCAGGGAACAGGCATGCCCTGTTGGCCGGCAGCCGGTTTCATGGGTGTCTCGTCAAGAGGTTCAGTGGCATATGTAACGGGTTCTCCTCCCGTGGATAGCAGCTCATAGGGTATGCAGGGGAACAGTGTGGGGAAACGGAATGTCGGATAGCCCCGGGTAATATTGGTCAGGCTCCAGCCGGTGATATCCTGTGATGTATTGCCCCTGTTTCGGATAACCACGAATTCATCCAATTCGTAATACAAGGGGTTACAGCAGCCGATCTGGGTGAGTGTACCGCGGTTATGGATCATGATAATCTCCACGGTCCGACCGGGAAGCGGCTGCGAAATATTTTCGCTGTTACCGATAGCGATATTGACTGGTACTGCAGTAGCTTGCGTATCTGCGGCCGGGGCAGGTGTCCCGGATGAAATTGGCGGAGGCGGCGCAGGATTTTCCGGCGTGGGCAGGTCGGATGATAAGGCAGAACTGCAACCTGTAGCCGGGGTAATCAGGCAGGCGGCTATTAGCAGTAGCCCCGCTGACTTTGCGGATATCCGTCTGATGTTTATCATATATATAGCTGAATTATAGTCATAGCACAGGCAAGATGTCCACAGTAGCCTGTTTAACAGGGGAACCGCTTCCGTCATAGTATTGGCTGAGGCGCCGCCTTGATTTTAAGGTGGCGTAAAGCATAAAATATACCGTCAGGGGGCGGCTAGCTCAGCGGTTAGAGCACTTGCTTCACACGCAAGGGGTCACAGGTTCAAATCCTGTGCTGCCCAGGGCCGAAGTGGCGGAATGGCAGACGCGCTACGTTCAGGGCGTAG
>JBFYUA010000111.1:0-2980 GCA_041300305.1 Dehalococcoidia bacterium
TGGATGGTGGCCTGCCAGTTCCACCCGGAATTCCGCTCGCGCCCCAACCGTCCGCACCCCCTTTTCGTAAGCTTTATCGGCGCCGCCCGGGAGACTCTCGTCGAGGGCGCCCAGGTCACGCTCCCCATGGCATGAGCTGCCATGCGGCCCCTTGATATAAATAGTAAATAGTGCGAGGAGAAATATATGCGCCTCTTTCTTGATACGGCCAATTTGGAACATATCCGGCACGGCGCCCGGCTGGGCGTCATCAGCGGCGTGACCACCAACCCCAGCCTGGTCTCAAAGGAGGGCAAGGTCAACTACAAAAAGCTGGTGCAGGAGATATGCTCCATCGTTCCGGGACCGGTCTCCACCGAGGTCATCAGCCTGGACACGGCGGGCATGCTGGCCGAGGCCCGGGAAATCGCCAGATGGGCCAAAAATGTGGTGGTCAAGATACCGGCCGGACTTGAGGGCACGGAAGCAACCGCCGCATTGGCCGCTGAGGGCATCAAGGTTAATTACACGCTGTGCTTCTCGGTCAACCAGGCCATCCTGGCCGCCAGGGCCGGTGCGGCCTACGTCAGCCCCTTTGTGGGCAGGTTGGACGATATAGGCGAGGACGGCATGCTGCTGGTACAGGACATCATGCAGGTCTACGGACAATATCCTGAGATAAAAACAGAGGTCATCGCCGCCAGCATCCGCCACCCGCAGCACTGCCTGGCCGCGGCCATGGCCGGGGCGCACATCGCCACCATACCCTACGCCGTGCTGCTGCAGATGGCCAGGCACCCGCTGACCGAGACCGGCATCAGCCGCTTCGCGGCGGACTGGCAGAAGGTCATGGGGGACGTTAAGAATATATGAACCACGCGGCGGGCGCACCCCGTAGGGGCGGGTTTTCAAATTCGCCCGCCAATCGGGCGCACCTGAAGGTACGCCCCTACATCAGAAACTACGATGCATGAATTGTATATTATGATCCAACTTTGTAGGGGCGGGTTTTCAAACCCGCCCGCCAATCGGGCGCACCTGAAGGTACGCCCCTACAGATAAGAATAAACTATATCCTGAGGTGACATAATGATGAATTTGCCGGAACTTGAAACCAAGACCCTTGAGGAGCTGATGGCCCTGGCCAGGGCGCAGAGCATCGAGAATTTTGACGTGCTGACCCGCGAGGAGCTGCTGGCCAAGCTCCAGCCTTTGGCCACCCCGCCGGAGCCGCAACCCGGTTTTTACATGAGCCTGGGCGGCATACTGGAGATAATGGACGAGGGCTACGGCTTCCTGCGGCAGGAGAGCCTGCTGCCCGGCCCCAACGACGTATATATCTCCAATTCCCAGATAAGGCGCTTCGGCCTGCGCAACGGCGATACGGTGGTCGGGCAGGCGCGGCCGCCCAAGGAAGGGGAGAAATATTGCAGCCTGCTGAGGGTCGAGACCGTCAACGGCCTGGACTCCGACCAGTCCAAGGGCCGCCCCCATTTCGGACAGCTCACGCCCATTTTCCCCAACGATATGCTGGACCTGGAGGGCGACCCCAAGAACCTCTCGGTACGTTTGATAAACCTGGTGGCGCCCATCGGCCGCGGACAGCGCGGCCTGATCGTGTCGCCGCCCAAGGCCGGCAAGACTCTGCTGCTGAAAAATATCGCCACCGCCATATCCAACAATTACCCCGAAGTGCACCTCATGGTCTGCCTTATCGGCGAGCGCCCCGAGGAGGTCACCGACATGAAGCGCTCGGTCAAGGGCGAGGTGGTATCGGCCACCTTCGACGAGCCGGTGGAAAACCACACGCGCGTGGCCGAGCTTGCCCTGGAGAGGGCCAAGCGCCTGGCCGAGATAGGCAAGGACGTGGTGATACTTTTGGACGGCATCACGCGCCTGACGCGTTCCTATAACCTGGCCATGCCGCCCAGCGGGCGCACGCTCTCCGGCGGCATCGACTCCGTGGCGCTCTACCCGCCCAAGCGCTTTTTCGGCGCGGCGCGCAACATCGAGGAGGGCGGCAGCCTGACCATCCTGGCCACCTGCCTGGTGGATACGGGCAGCCGCATGGATGACCTGATCTACGAGGAATTTAAGGGCACCGGCAATATGGAATTGCACCTGGACCGCAGGATGGCGGAGAAGCGCATCTTCCCGGCCATCGATATCATACGCAGCGGCACGCGCCGCGAGGAACTGCTCATCGGCGAGGCCACCGTTTCCAAGATATGGCTGCTGCGCCGCATGGTCAGCATGCTGGCCGAGGATTCCAACAGCCCCACCGACGCCTCGGAGCGCGTCATCGAGCGGCTCTCTAAATCGGCAACCAATATGGAGTTCTTAGATAAACTGACGGCCAAGGAAGGCTAAACCGTAGGGGCGTACCTTCAGGTGCGCCCGAAAAAGCCTGGAAGCAAGAGCGGACGGGCCTGAAGGCCCATCCCTACATTTGAGTCCGTGTTTTCCCCGTTGTAGGGGCGTACCTTCAGGTGCGCCCGTGTTTCCCCCGTTGTAGGGGCGTACCTTCAGGTGCGCCCGAAAAAGCCTGGAAGAAAGAGCGGACGGGCCTGAAGGCCCATCCCTACATTTGAGTCCGTGTTTTCCCCGTTGTAGGGGCGTACCTTCAGGTGCGCCCGTTAGAAAAAGCGGACGGGCCTGAAGGCCCATCCCTACATTGTCAATGGATTTATGTTATGATAAGCGCAAAACCACCCGGAGGATAATGAGATGAAAGTAAAGGCAACCGCAGCTTTACTTGCTCTTTCTTTTATGGCCGCGCTGGTCTTGCCGGCCGCTGTGCAGGCGGAATCGCTCACGCTTGAACCTGTGCATGGCGCGGTCAATTCCGACGTCAAAATCCCCGCCTTCTGCCAGTACGGCGAGGGCGAGTACTTCCTCTACTGGGGCGAGGGCAACCAGCTCATCAAGCAGGGCGCCCTGACCAAGGCCGGCTGCGCACCCCTTGTCTTCCAGGTCCCGCAATCACCGCGCGGCAAGCAGA
>JBFYUA010000119.1:0-9305 GCA_041300305.1 Dehalococcoidia bacterium
AAACAAGGCCAAAGCAGACGTGATACGGTTTATACCGCCCCTCATCGTCAAAGAGGGGGATATAGACAGGGCGATAAATGTATTGGACAAAGTATTGAAAGAGAGGCAATAAAATGGCAAAAAAAGGCAAAGAAAAAGTAGTCCTGGCCTATAGCGGCGGGCTCGATACGTCGGTGGCTATCAAGTGGCTGGCCGATAATTACAAAATGGACGTTATCACGCTTTGCGTCAACATCGGAGGCGTAAAAGACGTGGAGGGCATCAGGCTGAAGGCCCTGAAGCTGGGCGCGGTGAAGTCCTTCGCTGTCGATGCCAGGGACGAATTCATCGACGACTATGTTTTCAAGGCCATCAGGGCCGATGCGCTTTACGAAGGGCAGTACCCGCTGGCCACGGCGCTGGGACGCCCGCTGATGGCCAAGCTGCTGGTTGACCTGGCCCACATGGAGGACGCTTCGGCGGTGGCGCACGGTTCAACCGGCAAAGGCAATGACCAGGTAAGGTTCGACGTCAGCGTGCTGGCCCTCGGACCCGAGCTTAAAATCATCGCGCCGGCGCGTGAGTGGGGCATGACCCGCGATGAGACCATGGAGTACGCCCACAAATATAAGATACCGGTGCCTGTCAAGGCATCCAGGCCGTATTCCATCGATGAAAACCCCTGGGGCAGGAGCATCGAATGCGGAATCCTGGAGGACCCCTGGAACGAACCTCCCGAGGATATTTATGAATGGACCAAGTCCCCCGACGCCGCCCCGGACAAGCCGGAGTACGTGGATATAGGCTTTGAGGCAGGCGTGCCGGTCAGCCTGAGCGGCAAAAAGATGGAAGGACTGGCCCTGATTGAGAAGCTGAATGTGATGGCCGGGCGCAACGGCATAGGCAGGATAGACCATATGGAAAGCAGGCTGGTGGGCATTAAGTCGAGGGAGAATTACGAGGCGCCCGCGGCGACCGTTATACTCAAGGCCCACCTTGCGCTGGAAGCGATGACCATGTCACGGCACCAGTTGAGGTTCAAGGAAAGGGTGGCCCAGGAATACTCGGACATCATTTACAACGGGTTGTGGTTCTCGGCCCACCGTGAGGACCTCGATGGATATATCGATAGCTCACAGAGATATGTGAGCGGCACGGTCAGGGTGAAGATGCACAAGGGCAACTGCCTCATCGCCGGGCGCAAATCGCCCCATTCCCTCTACAACTTCCAGCTTGCCACTTACGACCGGGGGGACCTCTTCGACCAGGGTGATTCGGCGGGCTTTATCCGCATTTGGGCGCTGCCGCTGAAGATCCAGGCCCAGGCGCAACTGATAAAACCGAAGCCGCGCACCCAAAAATGTCAGTGCGATGCCACCGCAGTCTGCCACGCCCCCAAAAACGTCATTGCGAGGAGCCCGCAGGCGACGAAGCAATCTCCCCCCTCTCCCCGTCATTGCGAGGCCGCCGCAGCGGCCGCGGCAATCCTTCGGAAAAATAAGTAATATCGGGTGAATCAGGATGGCAGTGAAAAAAGAGGCAAGGTTAAGGGGCAGGTTCAAAGAGGACATCGATGCCGCCGTCCAGCGTTTCGTGGCGTCCGTACCCTTCGACTGGCGGCTTTACAAGTACGACATCGAGGGCAGCATTGTGCATGCCGAGATGCTGTCCAGGCAGAAAATCATCTCCCGCAGGGAATTTGAAAAGATCAGGTCCGGCCTGCAGGACATTCTTGCCGAGATAGACAGCGGAAAGTTCAAGTTCAAGCTGGACCTCGAAGATGTGCACATGAATATCGAGGGTCGGCTGTTTGACCTGATCGGCGATACAGCGGGCAAACTGCACACTGCCAGGTCACGCAATGACCAGGTAGCGCTGGATATGAGGTTATTCGCCAGGGAGGCCGCCAGCACTGTCATCCGGGCCTTGCAGGTCATAAATATACGGCTGGTGGAGATGGCGGCGAAAAATATTAAAGTGGTCATGCCCGGCTATACCCACCTGCAGCAGGCGCAACCGGTGCTGTTCTCTCATTATTTATTGGCTTATTTCGAGATGTTCAGCAGGGATATCGCGAGGTTTGCAGGCTGCCTCGGGCGCATCAACGTGCTGCCGCTGGGCAGCGGCGCCCTGGCCGGCTTGCCCTACCCGGTGGACCGCGAGTTCGTGGCTAAAAGGCTGGGCTTCGGCTCCGTCAGCGGCAACAGCATGGACGCCGTCTCGGACCGCGATTTCATACTTGAGTTCGAGTCCTCAGCCGCTATCGCCATGATGCACTTATCCAGGATGGCCGAAGACGTTATCATCTGGTCAACCATGGAGTTCGCTTTTGTGGAGGTCGGCGACGCCTATGCTACCAGCAGCAGTATCATGCCGCAGAAGAAAAACCCCGATACGGCTGAACTGGTCAGGGGCAAGACCGGCCGCGTGTACGGCCACCTGTTGGGCATGCTGACCGTTATGAAAGGTTTGCCGCAGGCGTATAACCGCGACCTGCAGGAGGACAAGGAAGGTTTCTTCGACACCTTCGATACGCTGGTGTCATGCATAGAAATCATGTCCGGGCTGATGGCGTCGCTTAAAATTAACGCGGCGCGCATGAAGTATTCCATGCAAAGCTATATCCTGGCCACCGACCTGGCCGACTACCTTGTGAATAAGGGGTTGTCCTTCCGCGAGGCGCACGCGGTGGTCAGCCGTATGGTTTCTTATGCCATCGACAACAACAAGGAGCTGAATGAGCTTGAGATTAAGGAATATAAAGGGTTTTCGCAAAAGTTTGAAGGCGATGTGCGCAATATAACCCTGCAAAAATCAGTGGAAGCAAGGACTTCGCAGGGGGGAACTGCCCCTGCCGAGGTGAAGAAGAGCATTGAAAAGGCCAGGGAAATTACCGGGGGCTATTAAACCCGGCAATATCAAGGTCGCACCTTCCATCCTGGCCGCCGACTTCAGCTGTCTCGGCCGGCAGGTCAGAGAGGCGGTCAAAGCGGGCGCCGATTATATCCATGTGGACGTGATGGACGGCCATTTCGTGCCCAATATCTCTATAGGCATACCCGTGGTAGTTTCATTACGCAAAATCACCGGGGCCCCCCTTGATGTCCACCTGATGATTGAAAAGCCCGAGCTGTACATTAATGAATTTGCCCGGGCGGGCGCCGATATAATCACCGTGCATGTCGAGGCCTGCAACCATCTTGACGGGACGGTGAATGCCATTAAGAAACTCGGGTTGAAGGCCGGTGTTTCGCTCAACCCGGCAACCCCGCTGTCTGCCATAGACGAGATACTACCGCTGGTTGACCTGGTGCTGGTCATGACAGTCAACCCCGGGTTTGGAGGCCAGGCGTTTATCGCGGGCATGGTGGACAAGATAGCCAGGCTCAGGCGTATCCTTGATGATAGAAAATCCAGGGCCGAACTTGAGGTGGATGGAGGGATAACTGCCGTGACAGCCCCCCTTGCCGCCGGGGCCGGCGCGGACGTGCTGGTGGCCGGGTCGGCCATCTTTAACCACCCCCGGGGTATCGGCGCGGGATTGAAAGAATTGAGGGACTCGCTATGCTAACGGGAAACTTTATTCCTGGTGCGGATGCACCTGGTGCAAAGGTTCAGGCGGACGGCCGTGCCGTTAATGGTGAACGTAGTGGGCTGGATGTTGGGCAGCCAGGTGCGCCTGGTGTGCTGCTTGGAGTGGCTGATCCGGTTGCCGAACCGCAGCGTTTTTTCGCATATATCACATTTGACAGCCAATTTAATACCTCTTCGATAGATAATTTACTTATTATGAGCAAGAATGATATATAATACCATACCTGTTAAAAAGTTGAAAGGAGCAAGATGACACAAGCACGTTCCTGGAATGGTAAAGACCTGCGGGATATGTTTGCTGCCGGCAGCAACTGGCTGGAGAAAAGCGTCGATGAGGTGAATGCCATTAACGTTTTTCCCGTGCCGGATGGTGACACCGGGACCAATATGCTGATGACCATGAGGTCGGTCATTGAGGAAGCGGACAGGGCGTCCGACACAACTGTGGCTGTGATGTCCAAGACCATGGCGCATGGCGCGTTGCTGGGCGCCCGGGGGAATTCGGGGGTAATCCTTTCGCAGATATTCCGCGGCCTGGCCAAAGGGTTTGACGGCAAGGACGAATTTAGCGGGGCGGACTGGGCCATAGCCATGGTACAGGCGGCCAAAACCGCGCGTGAAGGCATGTCGAACCCGGTCGAGGGCACCATACTTACGGTGATTAAGGACGCGGCAACTGTAGCCCAGAAGTGCGCCGATAAAGAGCCGCAGGATTTAGTAGCGATACTCGGAGAGGCGGTCAGGGAGGCCAAAGAATCGGTGGCCAGGACGCCCGATTTACTGCCTGCCTTGATGGAAGCGGGAGTAGTAGATGCCGGCGGGGAAGGACTTCACATATTATTGGAAGGCGCGCTGAGGTTCCTTAAAGGTGAACTGGAAGACCTTCAATTGAAACGGCACCAGATGGTCAGCGCCAATATAACTGCAGCTAAAAGCATCCACCTGATCTCTTCCGATGAAGAGGAAGCCTATGGTTACTGCACCAATTTCCTACTTGAGGGCAGTAACCTGGACCCTGAAAAAATCAGGATTAAACTCGATGGCAGGGGCCAGTCGCTGGTGGTGGCCGGCGATGAAACCGCCATCCGCGTGCATATCCACTCCTACGATCCCGGGAGCATACTGGCCTACGCGACGTCACTGGGCACACTGCACCAGATACAAATACAGAATATGGATGACCAGCATGCCGGGTTCAAGGAAATGCGCAGGCAGAAGGCCCTGCCTACCGACATAGCGGTGATAGCCGTGGCGTTTGGTGAGGGTATGATTAAGGTTTTCGAGAGCCTGGGGGCTATTGTGGTTAAAGGTGGCCAGACTATGAACCCCAGCGTCAAGGAGATACTGGCATGCGTGGAGGCGGTGGATTCACACAAGGTGCTTTTATTGCCCAATAACAAGAACATTATCCTTACCGCTTCGCAGATCAAGGAGCTTACCGCCAAGGAGATAGAAGTGATTCCCAGCAGGACACTGCCGCAGGGCATCACCGCGCTCTTAAATTTTAATTTTGAAAGCACCATGGCTGAAAATGTGCAATTAATCAGTGAGGCGATTAAATCTGTCAAGACTGTAGAGGTAACCACGGCGGCGCGCTCCACCCAGATACGCGGGTTGAAGATACAGCAGGGTCAGGCTATCGGCATTATCGATGATACAGACCTGGTCGCTGCCGGTGACGACGTCACCGCCGTGCTGCTGGAGAGCCTGAAAGCAGGCGGCATCGACTCCATTGAACTGGTGACGCTCTATTACGGCGCGGATGTGAAGGCCGGACAGGCTGAAGAAGTGCTAAAGGTATTGAGGGAAAGCTATCCCGGCAAGCAGTTCGAGCTGGTCAGCGGGGGGCAGCCTCATTATTTTTACATAGTATCGCTGGAATAAAATAAGGGGAGGTAATCACCATGGTAAAAATCGTTACCGACAGCACGTGCGATATCCCGGAGGATATCCTCAAGAAATTCGACATCACCACGATCCCTATCCTGATTGTTTTCGGTACGGAGACATACCGGGAGAGGATCGATATAACGCCCGCGGAGTTCTACAAGAGGCTGGTGGAATCCAAGGTGCATCCCACCACTGCCATGCAGACGCCCGCGGCCTTCGCCGAGATATTCACAAAGTTGGCCAAAGAAACCGACGAGATACTGGCCGTCATTTTTTCCGGCAAGATCAGCGCCACTTATGAGAGCGCGGTGCAGGCCAGGGCCATGGTCGGCGACATCGCCAAAATAGAAGTTATCGATTCAGGGCAGTCGGTCGGCGGGTTGGGATTGCCGGTCATCAAGGCAGCCGAGGCGGCAGCCGGCGGCGCTAAACTCGCTGAACTGGCCGAAGCGACCAGAGACTGGTGTTCGAGGTCGCATACCTACATGGTGTTTGACACACTGGAATACCTGCGCAAGGGCGGCAGGGTCGGGCGGGCGCAGGCCCTGCTGGGCGGGCTGTTGAAGATGACGCCGATATTGACCTTGAAAGAGGGCCTGGTCACGCCGGTGCAGCGCACCAGGAGCAGGACGCAGGCCATCGACGCGCTGGTCAACCTGGTAAAAGGCGCTAAAAATATAGAAGCCCTGATGCTTGAAGATGCCACTACCCCTGATGAGCTGGAGATAGTGGCCGCCAGGTGCGCTGAAATCTATCCCAGGGAAAAAACCTACCGCAGCACGGTCAGCCCGGTTATCGGCGTCCACGTAGGGCCGCACGTTCTGTGCGCCAATTTTATTGAAGGCAAGTAATGAAAGTCAGGATAGTCACCGACAGCAGCAGTGATATCCCCCCCGAGATGGCTCGTGAACTGGATATCACCATCGTGCCGCTGTCTGTGCGGTTCGGTTCACAAACGTACCGGGACGGCATAGATATAATGCCGGAGGAGTTCTACCGGCGTTTGGTGGACGAACCGGTGCATCCTGCTACCTCCGCTGCCTCACCCGGTGATTTTGCCGGTATCTACAATAAACTTGCCGACCGGGCGGGGGGCATTATCTCCATTCATCTTTCCCGCAAGGTCAGCGCTACATATGACGCGGCCGTACAGGGCCGCAGCCTGATGGAGAACAAGGCCTGTCCTGTCGAAGTCATAGATTCCAGGTTTGTCACTATTGCACTGGGGCTTATCACTATTGCCGCGGCCCGGGCCGCCCGGGCGGGCAAGGATATGCAGGAAATCGTCACGCAGGTTAACGGCCTTATCCCCTGCGTGCGTGTTTACGGAGTGCTTGACACGCTGAAATATGTCATGAAAGGCGGCCGGCTGGGCAGGGCCGGCCCCATCATCAGCTCCATCCTGCCAATAAAGCCGCTGCTGACCATGAAAGACGGGACTGTTGCCCCCATCGGCGCCGCCAGGACCAGGATGGGTGCCATTGAGCGCCTCTCCGGCCTGATCGCCGCCGTCCCCGGGATCCGGGAGCTCGGTATAGCGCATAGCACCAGCGAAGAGGAAGTGCTTTCCCTGGTTGAAAAGATCAAATCCATCCTGCCCGGGGTCAAACCGGTAATATCCAGGCTGGGACCGGCGCTGGGTGTTCATGGCGGTCCCGGCTCCATACTGGTAGGTATCCAGCAGGATGTAGAAGCCGCCGCTGCGGCTATCGTATCGCGGGAACGTAAAATTCCCCTCGCTCTGCCTTCATTGCAGTCCATCAAAGAGCGCTTGCGGCAGCGCGGCAAAGAGGAGGCCGTCCGCCCCTTTGTCCTGCGCTTAGACGGCATCCGGTAGATGTCCGGTCCCGCGGCAGTTGATATATCATTAATCAGTAAAATACTTGTGCGCGAAGCGCAGGATGGTTGCCAGGACAGGGTGGTCATAGGGGGGCTGGATAAATTCATTCAGAATTGGTTCAATATTCACCGGGCGGTACTGTCGGCGTCCCCCGCATATTCCTCGCTTAAATCCTTTAACCTCGATAGGCCCGGCTACGCCGGGAAAAGCCCGGCCGGGCGTGAAGAATGGATTGGGAAGCTGCTTGAGCAGCTCGGTAAACTGAAAAACCTGCCCGCCTTGCCCGGTAGGACGGCCCACAGCGAAACTGTGGAAGCGCCTGCCGGGCCTGTCAAACGCAGGCCAACTACCTGTGGTAATGCCGGCCTGGATACACCGGTTGATAGTGTCAGCGGGATTGGCGAGAAGATGGTCAAAAAGCTGGAGAAACTGGGCCTGCGCACGGTCCGGGACCTGATCTACTTCTTCCCCCGCCGCTTTATGGATTTCAGCCAGCGCAGGACTGTTGCCCTGCTTGAGACGGGCAAAGAACAGACTATCTTTGCCAGTGTGTGGGAGGCGCGGCAGGTCATGCTGGGCCGCAGGAAAAGCAGCGAGGCCGTGGTCGGCGACGAAACTGGCAACGCGCGGGCGGTCTGGTTCAACCAACCCTGGGTAGCCCAGCAACTGAAAACCAATGCCTATATCTCAATGAGCGGACGTGTTAAAGAGTTTAACCACGTGAAGGTATTTGAGAACCCCGAGTGGGAACTGGTTGAGGATAAGGAACTTGTGCACACAGGCCGGCTGGTGCCGGTTTACCAGCTTACACAGGGCTTATTCCCGAGGCAGGTCAGGAACTGGGTCAAGAGCGTCCTGGACGTTTACCTGGACGAGGTTTATGACTTTTTGCCTGCAGGGATACGGGAGCGCTGCCGCCTGGCGGGGTTGCGGCAGGCTATATTACAGGCCCATTACCCGGATAATTACGCGGCCCAAAATGCGGCCAGGCAAAGGCTGGCATTTGACGAACTGCTCCTGCTGCAGCTTGGCGTGCTGGGACGGAAGCGGGAGTGGCAGGAGGAGCAGCCCGGGCGCTGTTTCACCATCGATGCCGGCATGGTACGGCGCTTCATTGATTCACTGCCATTCAAGCTGACTGCGGCGCAGGATAGGGTTACTGATGAAATATGCGGCGATCTGCGCCGGGACGTGCCGATGTCGCGTCTTTTACAGGGAGACGTCGGCAGCGGCAAGACTGTTGTGGCTACTATTGCATTGATGGCTGCTGTGTGGAACGGCTGCCAGGGGGCGCTGATGGCGCCCACCGAGATACTGGCTGAGCAGCATTTCGCCACGCTGTCCAAATTGCTTTCCCCGGCCTCCGCTGGTTCCGGCAGGCCATCCAATATACGTACTTTTCGGCAGGCGGGTGGGGGGGAACTGAAGGTAGCGCTGTTGACGGGCAGCCTGAACGCGCGTGACAAGGCAGCCACACAGGATATCATCAGCAGCGGTGGGATAGATATAGTTGTCGGCACCCATGCGCTTGTCCAGAAGGGGGTCAAATTTGCGCGGTTGGGCATAGCGGTGATCGATGAGCAGCACCGTTTTGGGGTTTTGCAGCGTACAACGCTCAGGCAGAAGGGCTTCAACCCCCATTTGCTGGTTATGACCGCCACCCCTATACCACGCACGCTGGCGCTGACCCTCTACGGCGATCTCGATATATCGACCATTAACGAGATGCCGGCTGGAAGGCTTTCCATAAAAACAAAATGGCTCAGCGGGGATGACCGGCCAAAGGCCTATAATTTTATCCGCAGGCAGGTTGCTGAAGGCCGCCAGGCCTTTGTGATCTGTCCCCTCATCGAGGAATCGGAGATACTCGAGGTCAAGGCTGCGGTTGCCGAGTACCAGCGTTTGTCCGCCGATGTCTTCCCCGCCCTGAAGCTGGGTTTGCTGCATGGCAAAATGAAGGGGGCCGATAAGGAAGAGGCCATGCACGCTTTCAAGGACGGCA
>JBFYUA010000125.1:0-3245 GCA_041300305.1 Dehalococcoidia bacterium
TGGCTCGTCATGCTTAAATGGAGCCAGGCCTTAGTAAAGGCCTACCTTGGCTCGCGAAAGCCCCTGGCCTTCATCTGTGACAACGCTATACACCCCGAGAGACACACGATCACATACAGCCTGTGGCAGGAAATCAATAAAGCCCGTGTTCCGGTCTATTACAGCTACCCGTGCGCCGCCGAAGCATTGCGCCTGGTAGTCCGGTATAACGAGGGCAAACAGGAAGCATAAACCGCTATAATGGAGACAGGCGGAGGCATTGAAGCGGCATGAATTATAAATCGCCCTTTAAGCTCAAGATTACCGGCACGATTTTGCTGATCCTGCTGGGGCTGTCACTGCTCTCCCTGATGCTCTTCGTATTGATAGCGGTCAGCAACATGGCCGGACTGGGGAGATATGCCCTGGACAGCACCACTTCCCTGGGTGCCTCGGCGGTTAGCGACAGCACTAACGCGCTGACCAAACAGGCCGAGGAGCAACTCCTTTTCCTGGTAATCGACCAGGCCGCCATCAGCAACGCTATGTTCGATAAAGTGGAATCTGAGGTAGCACTGACCGCCGATTACGCTACCTCATTATGGAAAAACCCGGCGCAATATCCGGGCGGCCGCACCTACTTCTTTACCGACAGGCCTGAGACCATTTATGCGGCTTCGGTCAGCCTTCTGCCCCCGGGCGCCGTGGCTGATTATGTCAGCGCAGATCTCAAGCTGTTAAGCAATTTGGACGCCGTCCTGATACCCGTTTTAAAGGGTGACCGTAACCTTTCACAGGTATTCGTCAGCACTGAATCGGGAGTCACCCAACTTTACCCATGGACCGGTGACATGCCGCCCACATTTGATCCGCGTAAGCGTGAATGGTACACCAGGGCCAAACAACTCAATTCTTTGGGCTGGACCAACACCATGATAGACGCAGCCAACGGTAATCCGATGATCACCTGCTCCAAGCCAATCTACAATGCAAATCACCAGTTTGTCGGAGTGGCGGCGGCCGATGTCACTATCGAGACCATCAACCAGAAGGTTATCAGTACCCAGGTGGGCAACAACGGCTATGCTTTCCTCATCGATGGCAAGGGCATGGTTGTCGCCCATCCCCACATGCAGATAACAGGCAGGAAATGGGACGGGGCCTTCGAGAGCGGCAGCCTGCTGGAAAGCAAAAACACCGAACTGGCGGCCATTGCCCGCGAAATGGTCAGCGGCAATACCGGGGTCGGCAGGTGCAGCGTGGACGGCGGAGACAAGTTCATCGCCTACTCCCCCATCCAGCGCACGGGCTGGTCGATCGGCATCGCCATGCCCATCGACGAGATAGTCGCCCCGGTGGAAGCCACCCGGGCGCGCATCACCTCGGCCACGGCCGACTTCTCGGCAAAAACAAGCAGCCAGATAGAGGGCATGCTGGCCGCCCTGGTGGTCACGTCAGCGGGGCTGATAATCATCGTAGCAGGCATCGCTTACCTGCTGGCCAGGCGCATTACCCGCCCCATCGTCACCCTCAGCCAGGGCGTGCGCGTTATCGGCAGCGGCAACCTCGACCAGCACCTAGATGTGCATACGGGGGACGAGATAGAGGACCTGGCCGCCGCCTTCAACAAGATGACGGACGATCTCAAGGAGTATATCCACGACCTGCAGGAGACCACTTCTATCAAGGAACGTATAGAGAGCGAACTGCGCGTGGCTACAGATATCCAGGCCAGCATGCTGCCCAGGCTCTTTCCACCCTTCCCCAACAGGAAGGAGTTCGATTTGTACGCCACTATGGTCCCGGCCAGGGAGGTGGGCGGGGATTTCTACGATTTTTTCTTCGTTTCCCCCACCAGGCTGTGCATCATTATCGGCGATGTCTGCGGTAAGGGGATACCGGCAGCGCTCTTTATGGCTATCTGCAAAACCCTGCTCAGGACCGAGGCGCTGCACACCGCTGACCCGGGCGAGGTGCTCTTCAGCGTCAATAACACGCTTTACCCTGATAACGAGGCCTCCATGTTCTTCACCGGGTTGTGCGCCATGCTCGATACGGATACGGGGGAGATAATTATCGCCAATGGCGGGCACAACCCTCCGCTGCTCTGCCCGTCGGGGCGGGAGTTTGACTATATACAATTGCCGCGCGGACTGGTGGTGGGCGCCATGCCGGACACCAGGTATGCATCACAAACCTACAACCTTAAACCGCACGATACCCTGGTTATGTACACCGATGGCGTTACCGAGGCCATGGACCACTACAGCCGGCTATATTCAGAACCCAGGTTGCTCGGTTGCCTCAATACGCTGCGTGACAAAAGCGTCGCGGATATAATCCACGGTATAAAAGCTGATCTGGATATCTTCGTGCAGGGCACCCCGCAATCGGACGATATCACTATGGTCGTGCTGGAGTTCAACGGCCCGCAGGGACAGGCCGCTCAGATATAAAGCAGCCCGCCATCCACTATTACCGTGTGGCCGGTAACATATTTAGCCGCGTCCGAGGCAAGATAGATCAGGGTGCCCACCATATCATCAGGATCGGCGATGCGCCCCATGGGCACACTCTTGCGGCACTCCTCCTCACGTCCGGGCCTGACCTCGAAGCTGGAATCGAGCAGCCTGGTATGCACGAAGCCCGGCGCCAGGGTGTTGACGCGGATGTTGTAGGGCGCCAGTTCCCTGGCCATGACCTTGCCGGCCATGATGACGCCCGCTTTGCTGACGGCGTAAACGCCGTTGTCCATCTCGGGCAGGAAGCCATCGATGGATGAAACATTGATAATGCAGCCGCCGCCCTGCTCTTTCATGATGCGCGCCACCGCCTGGCTGAGGAAATACAGGCCCTTGAGGTTGAGCCCCATGACGGTGTCCCAGAGGCGGTCCTCCGTTTCAAGGAAAGAAGCAAAGACCGGGCTGGTGCCGGCGTTATTTATCAATATATCAATCTTATTGTAGGCCGCCCGCGCAGTATCGGCCCCCTTCGTCACGTCCTCCATCCTGCCCAGGTGGGCGTTGATAACAAAAGCCCGTCTGCCCTCGGACCTGATGCCCTCGGCCACTTTCTCCAGGTCCTGCACCTTACGGCTGGTCAGCACAATGTCTGACCCCGCCTTAGCGAAAGCCAGCGCCGTAGCGCGGCCGATCCCCCGGCTGGCGCCCGTCACCACGGTCACTTTACCTTCGAGCGAAAATTGTTTTAAATCTGGCATATAAGATCACCTCCGGGTTATTTGGCAAAAACCAACATCCCACTTT